>JAPUIL010000356.1 GCA_027297085.1 Verrucomicrobiota bacterium
AAGCGAAATCGTTGGGCGAATGCTATTAGAACACAAAATGGTTTATTGTGCTCCGAGGGTATGATCCGTAGACAAAGGCGAAGATGAACAATTCCAGAAATAGAAAAGCTAAAAACGGACCCTTTTATTCACCTATGAACGTCTGCGTCGATTGAACACGGGATCCACTTCAGGAACTTCGTATTTCTTGCGTAGGCGATTGAGCTGGGTATGCTTTTGCTTTTGGATCTTGGAGTATTGAGGATCTCCATACACGGAGTGTAATTCGTTCGGATCCTTTTCCAGGTCGAAGAGTTCCCAGTCGTCAATTTCCTCATTTTCCAAATGATAAAAGTGGATCAGTTTATAGCGGCCGTCGGTTACCCCGTATTGCCTTGAAACATTGTGGCCGCCTGGATTTTCATAGTAATGGTAATAAAACGCTTCGCGCCAGTTCTCGGGATTGCGGCCACGAAACAGAGGTTCGAGGCTGCGGCCCTGCATGTCGTCAGGAATTTTAATATTGGCTATTGAGAGAAAGGTCTCAGCGAAATCCAGGTTGCTGACAATCTCGTCTCGCACGGAGCCCGCTTTTACAACCCCTGGCCAACGAACCATGAGCGGTGTCTTTAGAGACTCTTCATACATCCAGCGTTTATCGAACCAGCCGTGTTCACCCAGATACCAACCCTGATCGGAGGAGTAAATGACCACGGTATTTTCTGTCAGACCGTTTTCATCCAGATAGTCGAGCACCCGACCAATACCATCATCCACGGACTTCACACAGCGCAGATAATCTTTCACATAACGCTGATACTTCCACTGAATGATTTCCTTTTCAGTCATATTCGGAAGGGCCGCCAAATAGGCTTCGTTCTTCTCCTTATAGGCCGCGTTCCAGTGCGTCCACTGCTCCTCGTTCAAGTTACCACGGGGCTCCAATTTGAGATCCCGGGCGGTCATGTGAGTCTTTATCTCCATGGCTTGGCGGGCGGCAGACTGAGTACGACCTGAATAATCATCCCAGAGCGTTTCCGGCTCAGGAATGGTTACGTCATCCAGCCAATTTAAATACTTCGGTCCCGGTTTCCAATCACGGTGTGGAGCTTTATGCTGAAACATCAGCATAAACGGTTTGTCCGGATCTCGATCTGTCTTCAGCCAAGCAAGCGTCTTGTCAGTAATGACATCGGTCGTGTAACCTGTATTAGGTAAGGTAACCGGCTCTCCATCGTAACCACGTGTTATCATGGGAGGATTATAGTAAGGCCCCTGCCCCACCAGCACATCGTAGTGATTAAAGCCCTGAGGTGTAGACTCCAAATGCCACTTACCGACCACAGCGGTCTGATAGCCGGCCTTTTGCAATAGCTTGGGGAAAGTTTGCTGATCACCATTGAAGCTAAGACCGTTTCGGAAGAAACCGTTAATGTGGCTGTACTTACCGGTTTGGATCACCGCACGACTCGGACCGCAGATAGAATTAGTTACATAACAGCGAGTAAACCGCATGCCTTCATTGGCCAGGCGATCCATGTTGGGAGTGGATATGCGGGATGGGTCGTAAGCACTCAGCGCCTGCTCGCAGTGATCATCGGTAAAAATGAACAAAATATTGGGCTGCTGTTGAGCAGTTAAAGCTGATTGAAAAAGCCCAAAGGCCAATAAAAAGCTTAGGAGGTGTTTCGTTTGTTTCATAGGGAATATTAGGTTGTTCTTAGATGGTCTATTGTATAAAGTACGGTTCTTCCAGAAGTCTATGTTTGGTAACCAGATTTTCTCTTCCGGGATCTGTCAGGGGGTCAAATTGTGTATTCACTGAGGGAATACCAGCATTGATCGAGGCTAAATAATCATTCATGAGCCGGCTCATTTTTACCGTCCGGTTCGTCTGGTTCTTGGAGATATCGTCCGACTCAGAAAGGTCCTTCTTTAAGTCATACAAGCGGTAATCCCCGGTTTCCCAAAACTTGATGAGCTTATAATTACCTTGAAGCAAGGTAGTGACTGGTTGGCTGCCCTTATCGAGTTGGTAATGCGGGAAGTGAAACACGAGGAAATTGTTAGGACGAATAATCGATGCATGGGGATCGCCCGAAAGAATTTTAACGAGACTTCCACCTTCTACTCCTTCAGGATTTTTCTCTATACCCAACCATTCGCTGATGGTAGGAAATAAATCGTAGCCCACCACCAGTTCGCGACTCCGGCCGGGTTTGATGCCAGGCCCTGCCACGATAAATGGCACGCGGATTCCACCCTCCCACAACGTTGCTTTCCAGCCATGCAGAGGTCCGTTGGTATTTCCCGGATTTGGAAGCGGATAACTCCCATTGTCGGCCAGATAAATCACATAGGTGTTGTCCTCGATTCCAAGCTCCCGGATTTTTGCCAAAGTCAAACCAACTCCGGTATCCAGGTCTTCACTCATGGCGGCATGCCCGGCGTGATTATGCCGCTGGCCAGGTTCACGGTTTTCACAAGACTCCAAAGTCGATTTTAAATTAAAAATTGCCAGATGCGTTGCGTAGTGGGAAAGCTGCATAAAGAAGGGCCGTTTTGCTTTAACCTGTTCCTCCATCCACTTGTTTCCTGACTCGGTAATCGAAAAGATTCGCTTTGGATTTGCCCCATCAAGGACCAGGCCATCCCGGTTGCCAGTTGCACCATCGCTTGCGTCGTATCCGTGAGCCTTTGGCCCACCGCCATTGATATGCCATTTGCCGAAATGAGCAGCGGAGTATTCCGGACGATGCTGCTTGATCCATTCGGCAATAGTAACTTCCTCATCAGCGATGTCATTGACGTGGGAAGGCGGTGTTAACCGATTGCCTTCGTAAAGATTGCCCGTATGGCGACCCACGATATCGGTCATCTGGAGCAGAGCCGGTGATTTACCGGTTTGAATGGAATAGCGTGAAGGCGAGCAATTCGGATGCGGCGCATAGGCTTGTGAAAACAACACGCCGCGGCCGGCCAGCTTTTCCAGATTTGGGGTCCGTATAAAATCACTGGCAGAATCAGGAATACGTTTATCCATTTGCACCGATGTGGCTCCCCAACCTTGGTCATCGCTCAGGATAAGTACAATGTTCGGAGCCGAAGGGATTTTTGCGGCCAGAGAAACCAACGCCAGGGATAGGAGTAAAGTCGTTGTAAGGGTTCGTTTCATATCAGGAAATCGGTTTGTGGTGTTTGTGTTTTTGGCCGAGGAGAATCAAGGCCAGGCTTTCGGTTATCCCTCTGCTGGAGGGATGTAATAAGTCGTCAACGTCTCCAGGATCTTGGACTTAACTAGAGTCGGATTAATGATGCCCAGTTTTCGGTAGAGCACCTTACCATCCTGATCTATCAGAATGGAAAAGGGAATAGGTCCGGGCCATTCCGGGTCCAATGCCTCAACCAGGTCATCGACACTGGAACCGGTGTAAAGGTAGTTATTGGT
>JAPUIL010000357.1 GCA_027297085.1 Verrucomicrobiota bacterium
ACACCCATCGGCTATATCCTGAGTTTGGAAGGCGCAGACTCCATGGTTACGCTTGATCATGTGGAGCGTTCCTATGAACAGGGTCTCCGTGCCATCGGTCCGGCGCATTACGGCCCAGGTACTTACGCTCAAGGAACGGATGCTACAGGAGGTATTGGCCAAAAGGGGCGGGAACTGCTTACCGAGATGGAGCGTTTGAATATCATCCTGGATGCTACTCACCTGTGTGACGAAAGCTTTCGGGAAGCTATGGACCATTTTAAGGGAAAAGTCTGGGCCAGTCATTCGAATTGCCGGGCCCTGGTTCCTGACAAACGTCAATTTACTGATGACCAAATGAAGGAGCTCATCGAACGAGGTGCCGTCATAGGTGCCGCCCTTGATGCCTGGATGCTGGTGCCTAATTGGATTAAAAAGAAATCCACTGTCGAAGAACTACACCCGATGCTCGAACACACGGTCGATATTATCGACCATGTCTGTCAGCTAGCAGGTAATTCAGAGCACTCTGCTATCGGCACCGATCTGGATGGTGGATTTGGAACCGAACAAAGTCCCCAAGATTTGGATACGATCGCGGATCTGCAAAAGATTTTCCCGATGCTTGAAGCAAAAGGCTACGATCAAGAAGCCATTGAAAACATCGCTTTTAAGAATTGGATCCGGTTTTTGGAGAACGCGTGGAGCTAGGAGGGATACTCCTCACGCGAAGGCGCTAAGACGCGAAGTGTATGACCATGCGGTACGGTGCCAATGCCTTCCCTTAACTACGAAATTTAAATTAACCGCAGAGAGCGCAGAGAACGCAGAGAGAGTTAAAAAAATGTAGGAGCAAGCTTCCAACTTCGCCTAAAGGCTTCGTCCCGGCACGGCAGAGGAACTGAGCCGCTGAGGGAAATTGGATAAAAATACTCCTACCAGCCTCGCCTCTCAAAACTTTCTTTACTCATCATTCCAACTGGGCGGTTGTTTTTCCCTCTGATCTTCAGGCGGCTGTCGCCAATGTCGGCGCTGATTTTCGCGGCGAAAGTTCGAAGCCGTTTGACGACTTCGGGGTGTCGATCGATGACATTGGTGGTTTCGCCGATGTCGGCGTCGAGATTAAAGAGTGAGAGTCCGATATCGGGATATACGTAAGGGACCGGAATCCCGTGGCTGGGCCATTTGCCGTCTCCGGCGCGGTAGTTGTGGGGAAAATGGATTTTCCAGGGTCCGCTTCGGATCGCTTGTAATTCGGGTCCACTGTAGTAGTAAAATGCTTCGTGAGGTGATTTGGTTTCTTTGCCCTCGAGAAGGGCAGTGATGTCTTTGCCATCCAGGGTACGGTCGGTAGGGGCTTGGCCACCTGAGATCGCGGCGAAAGTGGGCATGAAATCAATAGTGCCAACTACGGCGTCCGAAACCTGACCTTTGGGAATACGGGCTGGCCATTGCATGACGCAGGGCTCACGCATACCACCTTCGAAGGTGGTGCCTTTGCCTTCTCTCAGGGGACCAGCCGAACCGCCGTGGTCGCCGTACTGGAGCCAGGGACCGTTGTCGGAGGTGAAGATGACCAGTGTGTTTTCGTAGATATTATTATCCTTCAAGGACTGAATGATCTGGCCTGCCGAAAGATCGATTTCCCGGACTACATCGCCAAACAAACCGCGCTCGGTTTTGCCACGATGTTTATCTGGCACGAAAAGAGGAACGTGCGGCATGTTGTAACAGAGATAGAGAAAGAATGGGTTGTCTTTGTAGTTCCGAATCACCTTCAGGGCTTCCTTCGTGTAGTTGCTGGTTAGGCGACTCAGGTCGGGATTGACAGCTATGACGTCGTTTCCGCGGATCAGAGGAAGAGGAGGATATGTCTCCGGGTGCGTGGCGTGTGCGAAGGACATGTCGTGTGAGTAAGGCAATCCGTAGTAGGAATCAAAGCCCTGCTGCATGGGTAGGAACTCGTGAGACCAGCCCTGGTGCCACTTTCCGACAATGGCAGTTTGATAGCCGGCTTCTTTCAGCATTTCAGCCAAGGTAATTTCATTGGGATGCAATCCCTTGTTGGAGGTAGCCGACCCAATTCCGCCGCCACCTACACGCATCGGATAACAACCGGTCAACAGTGCTGACCGCGAGGGGGCGCACCCGGCTGCGGCAACATAGAAGCTTGTGAACTTGATCCCGTTCTCGGCGATGCGGTCCAGGTTGGGAGTTTCAAATTCTTCCGCACCAAAGCAGCCCAAATCGCCATAACCCAGATCATCGGCAAACAGCACCACGATGTTGGGTGGTGATGCCTGAGCTCTAATCCAGGCCGGAACACTACAAATCACCCAGCTGCATATCAGCAGGAATCTGAACCGGACGTTCACTTTCTGTATTTAAAGTTGGGTATAAGCGCACTCAGTTGTTCAGGCAAAGAATCGGCGGTATCCTGCTTATGCATTTCCGCTTTCTGTACCAGGTATTCAACGACCTCGGGGTGTTCGTCCGAAACTTCATAGGCTTCAGAAATATCTTTCTCCAAATGGTAGAGCTCTGGTTTTTCCATGGGAACCGTTCGGCTATAATTAATCGCTTCACGCTGTATGAAGTGCAATTTCCATGGACCCGACCGAACGGCATGCAAAAGCCCGCGGTTCCAATAGAAGAATTCGTTGCGTAGACTTTTCCCGCTTCCGAGAAGAGAAGGAGAGAGATCGTAACCGTCCATTTTCCGATCGATGGGTGCTTTGGTTCCCGACAGACTGGCAAATGTTTTCAGCAGATCGATAGTCGAACCCATTTGATCTACAACTCCGGGCGGCAATCGTCCTGGTCCCCAGAATATGGTGGGAACGCGTTGACCGCCTTCGAAGCTCGTTCCTTTACCAGCACGGAGAGGGCCGGCAGAACCTCCGTGCGTTCTAAATGCCAGCCAAGGCCCGTTGTCAGAGGTGAAGACAGCAATAGTTTTTGTATCCAGATTTAACTTACGAAGCGTGTCGAGCACCTGGCCGACGCTCCAATCAATCTCTTCGATTACGTCTCCGAATAATCCACGGATGCTTTTACCTCGAAACTTTTCAGAGGCGAAAAGCGGGATGTGCGGCATCGAGTGCGCGAGATAGAGGAAGAAAGGTTTGTCTTTGTTGTCTTCAATAAACTGGACCGCTCTTTCGGTGTAACGTTTTGAAATAGTATTCTGATCGGCCGGCTTTTCGATGTCCTTGTCGTTTTCCATGAGAGGAACATCGTAGTCCTTGTAATCCGGGTAGAAATCCGGGTCCTCGGCGCCAGCCCGGTAGTTGGGCGCACTTTTGATTTTAGCCATATCGTTGGAGTAGGGGATGCCGTAGTAAGAGTCGAAACCCTGGGTCATGGGCAGGTACTGGGAGAGGTGCCCCAAGTGCCATTTCCCAATCGCGGCGGTGGCGTAGTTCTTTTGTTTTAAAACTTCGGCAATGGTGATCTCTTCCTGAGGCAAGCCTCCTGACGAATCCGGAAACAGAACCACTCTCTTGGCCGAGGTCATACCGTTGCGGATAGGATAACGACCGGTCAGCAGTCCGGCACGGCTGGGCGTACAAACAGGATCCGCTGAATAAAATTGGGTCCATTTTTGACCCTCCTCCGCCATGCGGTCCAGATTGGGCGTTTTGATGGTGGGATTGCCAAAGGCACGCAGGTCGCCGTAACCCAGGTCATCGCAGAAGATGACCACAAAGTTGGGTGGACGGTCGGCGGCGTTGCCCAAGGCAACGGAAAACAAAAGGAGTAACAGAGAGAGCGTTTTGATTTTCATAAACGGGTAGAAACGGGAGTACAAAGAAATTGAGTGTACCTGATAATTTAGTACGGGAATCTGTTAGAGCGGTTTGATCTGGATATTGCGAAATTGTACCAGAGCTGAGGCGCCGTTCCATTCGTCCTTTTCCTCGTCGTATCCGCCGTGGTGTTGAAGAG
>JAPUIL010000358.1 GCA_027297085.1 Verrucomicrobiota bacterium
GTGCCACCGGCCTCCAACCTGCCAGTTGCCCAATTGTCGCCTTGCATCCTGGCACCTATAGTTTCCAGGGGCGATCGCCGCGACATGCGGGTGGCCTTGGACCGCGTTGAGTAATCATCCCATAACGTGGGAGGTTCCGGCATGGTTTTACCATCATACAGGTTCTCATGCTCCGCAGTGTAGGCCCAGGGACTATGAGGAGCTTTGTGGTACACCATCAAAAGAAAAGGTTTGTCGGGATCACCTTTCTTCAAGAACTCCAAGCCCATTTCCGTAAGGATGGTTGTGGCGTAGCCCTTATGGGATTTCCGTTCTCCCATATCAAACATATCCGGATCGTAATAATCTCCCTGACCAGGAAAGATATTCCAGTAGTCAAAGCCAGTTGGAGGATCTTTGGCATCCCTTTCCGAAAGATGCCACTTGCCAACCAGCGCCGTTTGATAACCCGCTTTCTGCAGAAGCTTTGGGAAAGTGGTTTGCGTTCCGTCGAAACGGAGCGAATTGCGACGGAAGCCATTCTTGTGACCGTATTTACCCGTAAGGATGGCTGCCCGGCTTGGACCACAGGTGGCATTGACCGCAAAGCATTGGGTCAGGCGCATGCCTTGATGGGCCAATCGATCCATATGGGGCGTAGTGTTTCTATAACTTCCATAAACACTCACTCCCCGGGCTGACTGATCGTCGGACATAATCAGTAAAATGTTTGGTTTTTGAGCGCCTACAGCCACGGAAGTGAATCCTAGTGAAAGCAGGATCAATAGTAACATCCGAGTATAGAATAATGTTCTTAGTTTCATAGAATAATCGGGTATCTGAGGTAAGATTCCGGTAATAACTTACGAGAAGTCGTATTATAACAGTGGAAAGTAAAGCACCGCAATTCAGAATCTCACAGATTTAACACCACATCCAAGTTAAAACGTCAAATTGGCAGATTAGGTTTTCTTGAATCAGCACGAGTCCATCGTAGCCTGCTTATAGGCGACGTTGGAAGCTCGCAGAGCGACGAAGGGGCCAACGATCCCGCTTACAAGAAAATCAAAAAGAAACACGCCAAATGGATACCTGAAACCATTGCTGCGCCTGCACCTCAAAAAGGAGCCTATGATGTGGATTGGGAAGCATACACATGGCAGAATAAGACAACCGGTAAAGTAGTGGACGGGAAAAAATAAGCCCAAACGTTTCATAAAACCTGCCCGACGTAGTCGGATCCTGCCGCCGATTCATCGGCGATCCAGCGACGCAGGAGCGATGTTAATCGACCTCTGCAATAGGGGTTTAACATCGTTCGCTACGCTCTCTGGATCCTCGCTTCGCGAGGCCAGGATTGTTCCGGTTCGCTCCGCGCCCGGTCTAGTCGGCGGTCGCCTCAGAACCGCTTCGCGGAGGCAGGTTCGTATCGCTACAAATAGTTCCGAGCGAAGCGACAAGACCGCCTGATTCATCAGACCGGAACAATTCCCGGTAAACAGCAGGAGGAATCTCGAACATGGGATGATGGATCATTTTCATTGATCACCCCCAATCGGGATGCTCAATCATTAGAAAACTCACTAAAATAGGTGTTATCACTTAATTCAAGTTTGAAAAATCTTCGATGCTTCAGGATGCTCAATCAATAATGATTCAATAACTTGTTGGAGCACAGAAGGGAAAAACAGGGGCTTTTTAAACGAATGTCGTCTCCAGACACTTGAATGTCGTCTCAATGTCGGGTAGGTGACATTGTATAGTTTTTGAGGATTTGCTATAGTGGGCATATGAAACAACCTGAATTAGGAAAGCTAGTAGCACTGGCTAGAAACAAACGTAGTCTTACACAGGAGGAACTTGCCGAATCTTGTGAGGTCAGCGTGAGAACAATACAGCGGATTGAGAACGGTAGCGTCACTCCACAGGCCTTCACTGTGAAAGCACTCGTGGAGAAATTGGAGATCGGCCTCGATTCAGATGGAAGAGTAGATAGGACGGGATGGATTATATTGATTCACCTGAGCACCCTATTGTTACTTTTCCCCGTTCCACTCGTAATGTTGGCCTTCAAGGGTAAAGAGAATGTTTTACTTGAGACTCATGCGAAGAAGGCACTCAACTTTCAGATCACCATGTTGCTAGTGCTTTTCTCTTGGTTTGGGCTTACTTTCCTCGCTGGATTATCGCTCGGTGCAATTGCAGGGGTTACTTGGGGCTCTCTCTTGGGGTTCGTATTTATCCCCCCCATCGGTCTGTTCATTTGGGTTACGATTTTGTCGATCGTAAATTGTTTTAGAACCCTGTCGCAACGCGAGATTCGGTATCCTCTCGCCATACAGTTTCTGAGATAGGCTAAAGCTCAAGCAAGTAGCGGCAGGGAATGTCCGCTAGTACCTCCGTCGCCTACGCTTTAACGATAGGCTCGAAAATGGTTAATTGCCCGCCGATTTGTGCGAATCGATTCTCCAACTGAAATAAATCAACAAAACTCCCGGTAAGCATACCGGCTAATTAAGAAATAGAATGAAAACAATAGCAAGAAATAGAATGAAAACAACAGACGCCACTTCAGATCCGATTGGTTCAAGATCGGTGGATATCCAGGCCGGCCTTGGGCAAACATACCAGCTTACTATTAAGCGAGGTTTTCTTGCACTGGTCATCATGTTCGCTAGCCAGACACTCGTTGGAATTGGCTTATCTTATGGGGCCCGGTCCATTTGGGGTGCAGACACCATTGATCTTCCAACCATTGGAGTATCATCTGTGCTACTTGGCGGATTCATCGTATTGCTGTGGGTGTGGAATGACATACGCCGCTTTGGACCGGCTTTTTCACATCAGATCGGATTGCGACCAAGTATTATTAGCACCCGTCAGGTTGTGGTACTTGTCTTACTGCTACTAAGCGCTACTCATGCTCTCGCTTGGACTTATCGATCAGTACTTCTCCCCCTATGGGATCAAGGAGGAATTATCGGTGGTGGCTCACAAGTGTTTGCCCACATCAAGGAGTCTGGGTCCGCACTGAAAATGACCGGCTTCTTGTTTTTGGGGCTCGTGGTCGGGCCTGTGATGGAAGAAATTGTATTTAGAGGATACCTACAATCTGCCTTGGCGCGACGGCTACCTGCTTGGGCGGCTATTCTGATAACTTCATTACTATTTACGCTGGGGCATGGGCCTACTATCCTATGGCCGATGTATTTTTTATACAGTGTCGCATGGGGTTGGATATTCATGCACACCCGATCCTTGAAAGCAGCCATCGCCATCCATATTCTAAGCAATCTATTTTACGCCGTTGTAGGTGTCATGGGCTGGGAAATTCTCGCTTGAATGAAAGCCTAACAAGCAGCGTGAACTATCAACAATTAAATTTCCTATAAACAATCCTTACTCAATTTTCGGGGAAAGAGATTTAACGCATATTGAAATAAGAGAACAATGAAATCGAGTATCGCAAAACGTAGCAACTGTATCGTATGGATAATGGTGTCTCTGGTGTTTTTCGCATCGGGTGGGATTCATGCTCAACATCAAAATGAATCAATCGAACCGTCCCCGGAATTGTATCCAAAGGCCACTGCTCAAAGCCAAGGGATGTCGCAAGACGCCTTGGATGCGCTAGCCAGAGTGGTGGAAGGGTATTACAAGAAAAACCTGATTGTGGGAGCAGAACTGCTGGTGATCAAAAATCGGCGCACCGTGCTGCACGAGGTGTTCGGTTTGAGCGATCGCGAACAGAACAAACGCATGGCGCCTCATACCTTGTTTAATATTCGATCCATGACCAAGCCCTTGACCGGTGTGGCCATCCAAATACTCATTGATCGAGGTGAGCTTAAGCTGGATGATACGGCGTCAAAATACCTGAAGGGGTTTGACAACGATCAATCCAGAGAAATTACCATTGAGCTGCTTCTAACACACCGCAGTGGGTTGCCGTTGACGGTATTTACAACTGGATCACGCCAATACACCAGTCTTCAAGCGATCGCCAATACGGCTGGGGAGAATGGCCCTGAGTTTACGCCCGATAGTAAATTCTGGTACAGCGATGCTGGGTCGGATGCGTTGGGCGCGATTGTTGAAACGATTTCAGGTTTGTCACTGGATGAATTTTGGAATCAGCATTTACTGGGGCCTTTGGGAATGGATGACACCATTTGCGCCATC
>JAPUIL010000359.1 GCA_027297085.1 Verrucomicrobiota bacterium
CAACACTCTGCAACGCAAAGCCTTGGCTGCGCGATTTCTCAAACAAGCAACCTTCGGGCACTCCATGGACGACATTGATGCTTTGGCGGAAACCGACCTTGATTTTGCGGCCTGGATCGATGACGAACTGGCGAAGCCGGCTGAATATCACCTCGCTCATTACCTGACCTATCCACTATCCAACCTGACGTATCCGCCTACCTGGGAGATACCGGTTCCAAGAGGCTTAGTCAAAAGTTGTGTGTGGTGGGATAAAGTGATTCTTGGCGAGGACCAGCTTCGACAGCGTATAGCCTGGGCTCTCAGTCAAATTTTTGTTTTGGGTGATGCTGGAAGCAACGCAAGAGGGTATCCGAAACAGTGGTTAACTTATTACGACATCCTGGTGCGCAATGCCTTTGGAAATTTCCGCGATCTCTTACAGGAAGTTACTCTATCAGGTAAAATGGGATATTACCTCACCTACGTGAACAATGAGAAGGCCCGTGGATATCAGTTGCCGGATGAAAACTATGCGCGGGAGGTAATGCAGGTCTTTACGATCGGATTGTGGCTGCTGAACAATGACGGAACGCTTATTCTGGACGACGATGGCAATGCTATTCCCACCTACGACAATTTTCACATCGCCGAGTTAGCCAAGGTATTTACGGGGCTTCAATACGAGTTCTATAAGGGCATCTACCATAGACCGAATAGGGTCGACCCCATGATTGTGCGAAACGAGAACCGGCATGATAAAACAGCCAAAGAATTGGTGGATGGAACTATTCTGCCGGGAGGTCGTGACACCATGGTGGATATTACCGAGGCTCTCGATGTCCTTTTCAACCATCCCAATACTCCACCCTTCATTTCATTTCGTTTAATCCAACGGTTCGTCAGTTCCAACCCAAGCCCTCAATTCGTGGAACGAGTCTCCCATGTTTTCATCGACAATGGTGAAGGCGTACGCGGGGACCTGGGAGCGGTTATCAAGGCCATTTTGCTGGATCCTGAGGCGAGGGACGCCGGATACATGGTTGAGCAAGGTCGTGGCAAGTTACGGGAACCGATACTGAAATTTACCCAGCTTTGCCGGGCATTTAAGTTACGGAGTAATGCGGCTAACAAAAACATTTTCTGGTTTCGCAGTTTAATTGAAGAATTTGGCATGGCACCTTACAATGCCCCCGACGTATTCAACTTTTACCTACCAACATATGTTCCTCATGGAGATATCCAGGATCATGGCTTAGTGGCACCAGAGTTTCAGATTCTCGATGATTCGACTGGATTAACGACATTCCACATATTTCGGGGCCTCATTGAGGAAGGCATGGGGGGCACCGTGGCAGCCGGCTATCCACCGAGACCGACCCTTGATTATTCCGGGGAATGGGCTTTGGCGAAAGACGCCCCGGCCTTGATCGATCACCTCGACTTGCTGCTTACTCATCAAACAATGGCTCAAAATACAAAAGACATTATCATAGAAGCGGTAGAAGCCATTCCAAGCTTCTTCGCGAAAGCCAGAGTGCAACGAGCCGTACTCCTTGTGAGTATTAGTCCTGAATTTGCGACTTTAGAATAAGAAATAGATGATGAAAAAGATAGGAGACTCTCCCAATACAGTTTTTGAAGGAGCATAACAGTCAAATTCAAAACCGAAAAGTATATTGAAACTTGGTAGCCAGCTTGGTATCCTGAGCTATGAAGCGGAGTGAGCTGCTGGGGTCTCTAATCCACCCTTGAACGAACGACACAAAGAGTTCACTGCCCGGATTCAAAGTCCACCGCATACGACTCTGCCAACCCATTTTACGCGATCGGTTGTCATACTGGATAAGATTTGAGAACGTGAGGCGTGGGGAAACTGCGAAATCCAGGGTCGAGCTGAGGATACGCGCGGTAAAATTACCTTCCGGCAACTTGGCAGAAGTTTGGTCGACATCGGTGGTGAAGGTAAACCAGGGGGGAATCTTATAGGTTATCTTCGCCCTGACTTCATTGGCGGATCCGGTCCAGAAATCGCCCCAGCTTACACTTACAAATCCGGATAGACGTCGTTTTGAAGCCGTGAAAAAGAGTACATTATACCGGTCAGTCTCATATTTGCCTACAGGTAGCACTACTCCGGGAGATATCTCAAAGGGCTCGAAGAGTTGCTCAACACCACTAAAGTAGTCAACGACATGAAGGCCATCCCCCGATCGAAAGTGCCAGTCAATCACACTGATATTCAGTTCGGAGCTCTCCAACAAACCATTGTCCAGTCGCTCGAAACGGGTGTAACTCACATCGTGCAACATCTTTTCGATGTTGAGGAAGTCTCTGGGACGCGGATTATAACCGCCACCAACACGATACATACGGACATTGTTTCTCTGCACAAATCCAACACCGGGATCAAAGTTCTTTTGAATTTCCCGATACACCACTAAGCCTTCCCATATTTCGTTTGGGTAATGCGCCGAAAAACCGTAGGACAAGTCATCCCCGGAGGCACCATCATTCTCACTTTTCAGGCCGTATGCATTGAAGATGAAGTTACGCTGGTTGCCTAGAAAATTAGAGCTAGCCAAACTGACATCCGCACCGTAGGTCTTGCTGGACTGCCCGGAAGCCGGATCGCCGTCGGTGAATATACCCCCCACATAAGACTGCTCGAACAGGTTCTGCTTAAACCGGCCCACAAAAAAATTCTTTCCTTCGACAAATGAGGTATCCCCTGTCCGGACACCCAGAAAACCTATATCCGTCGAACCCAATTTGCCGGTCAACTTGGCTCCCACATCGATGGGCACTTCCTGGCCGTCCAGTAATCCAATTCGACGACTGAAAAACGGAAAAACGTCCGCACTTGACCCCGGACTACCGAGAAAAGTCTCTGGCCCGGCACTAGCGAAGTTAAATACCCCTACATCCTCCAGAAAGAATGATCGCTTTTCCGGAAAGAAGAGCGAAAACCGGGTGAGGTTGATCTGGCGTGCATCCACTTCCGTCTCACCAAAGTCCGTGTTGATCGTACCGGTTAATTTCAGGCTCGGGGTAATGTTATAGAAAATGTCGAGGCCGGGTTCGAAGTCGAAGTCGTCGTCTCCCGTTGCCTTGCTATGTAACCAGCTCGATGCAACAAAAGGCCGCACGTCGAGACCTATACCCTGGTTGAGCCCTCGCATATTGCTGATCTCGCCCGCCTCAGAGACTTGAAGAAATTCAGTTTCCAAACGCGCACTGGACCAAAAGTCCTCTTCCAATTTCCGATAGATTTTACGACCGATATTGAATCCCCATACGTCCTGATCTGCCCGAAAACTAAGGCTTTTGAAAGGAATGGCAATTTCTGCAGTCCAACCCAATTCAGTGCGTTTGGTCTGCACATCCCAAATGGCATCCCAATCGAGATTCAATAGATTGGTACCATAGACCAATCCATCTACGAAGGCTCCGGCCGGGGTGGTGGCAAAGTAATACGCGTTGCGCTGATCGCGGAAGGTATCGAGCAGGATCTCCAGGCTGTCCTCGGACCGAAGCTCGATATCCCGGGCCATATTAGTACCCAGGATCTTGTCCGGTTCCGAATCATAAGCCATCACTCCTATGTAAAGCTTGTCTGAGTCGCGCAGCAGAATGACCTCCGTTTTTTCAGAGGGTGCCTGACCGGTATCCGGTTGTCTCTGAATTAATTCTCCAATATTGGGTGCTTCATTCCAGATAGCTTCATCGAGTACACCATCGATGGTTATTTTTTCGGTCGTTTCGGTCACTGCCACAGTTCGGACCTTCGTCTCCCCGTTTGTTGGCGATTCGTAAGTCGCGGCAAAAAGCCGCGTATGAAACAGGCATACCCATAAACAGGCCAGCACGAGTGATATGATCCGGGGCCGAAATGAATACTGTGATTCAGAGCAAAAAACGATCACTGTTTTTGGGGAACTGTAAAATACTTAGCCAAGAATCACTTTTTGTAAAAGTAATAACTGAACGGATCATAACCGACGTCACTTATCAGTTTCAACGTATGAGGATTGAGCTTCCTATCAGAGAGTTCATTCAGAACCGGTAAACGGGAGACAGCCCATGAACCACGCAGCACTCAAAACTCTTCTAAAGTTTGAAGATCGGAATCCTCACTCAATAGTGAGAACGTGAAGCAGAGGATTAGCATAAGGATTGTGAGAGCTTTTTCATGGGGATATTTGTCGAGTAGTTTCTGTATGCTACACCAAAGCGGTTTCGGAGAATGTTGGATTTAATACTACCCAATGCGCGAATTCAAGTACAGCTACCTATTCCCGGTAAAACAATCTATAAACTTTTAGACTCCGCCAGAATACGCTGATAAACTTTCCGGGCCTGATCGTAAGCGCGTTTCGCCGTATCGCGGTCCTTAGCCAGAATCTTCCCCTTCTTCGAATTCCAGCATGTATCTACAGCTTCTATACACCATTCAGCGCTTCGTTTGCTGGCGCGGATGGGTTGACCACCCACTTCGACAAAAACCGGATTGGTGTGAACAGTGGGAAGAATTCTCACGGCGACCCAGCTGGACTCCTCGATATCTACGTTGAACTCCAGGTGTCCCACCGAACCATCCGCCACGATTTCCCGTTTTGCCACCGGATAACCATTTACAATTATCTCAACCAGCACCCTACGCGAATCTCCAATACGACTTCTCTCAACATGCCAAAAGGGTTTGTCGTCCAAGCGTGAATTTCTGATACGTTCTGTTTCGGACGTGGATTCTGGCTGCAACAATGCAGCTGCATCAAAGGAGATCTTAACCTTTCCGGATTTATCGAGGTCAAGCTGACTGATCTTTCCCCCGGAACCCGGTTCGCCAACCGCCACCTCATTCACCCGAAAATCCAGTATATGACTCATGCCATCGCCCACGTAGCTACGGCCGTCTTTCAATCCTCGTACCCAGGCATCGAAATCCAGGGGCTGGTCTTCATCCAGTTTCACATAAACACGCCCCAGGCCGACTCTGTCACCATACACGCAGGGAAAATCCGTCTCCCCCGAGATGCGTGTACGAAATCCACAATTCAAAGTATGATACCAGATATTCAATTCCCAGATAGCGGGAGTATCTACTGAGGAAATAAAGTCACAGGCATCATGGGTAACTGTGACGATATATTCATTCGCGCCAATGCCATCGAATCGGGGCATCGCGTAATCGGGAAGAATGTCAGCTGCTCGTCCTGTAGGACCAGGTAGGCGACTAAAAAGCCAGTCGTGGACTCTCATTCGTTGACCATTGGGACCGTAATCGGGAAGAGACAACCCCAACCCACTATGACTGTAACCCACTACTGCGCCCTGCTTCTTGCCCCAGAGCAGAACGGGCAGTGTCCAGCTCGGCCATTCCTCCACCAGGGTAGTTCCGGGATAATCATCTTCGCTTAGCCGCAACAAACAGAGGTGTCCGGCATGGGAGGAAGGAAATCCGCTCACTTCTACATCGTAGCGCATGACGTAGTTTTCCTTTGATAATGCGGATACCTTTCCTTCGAAGTTTTCTTTTTGCGTATACCAGCAGGGGCCCCAGGTCAGGACACAGCCTACATTGAGATCCTCGCCGAGAATGTGCCGCATCATATCGGCGGGCGACACACCTTCCGTCGGGTTTTCGTAGTGGGCGCATCCAGCGGCATGCACGTGATGGTCTCCGGAATACCATTGCCGGGTGGCGGGATGAATCCAACGTTTCAGTTTGAAGTCCGCATGCTGGCTGACCACACCGGATTCCACTGTCAACATCGTTGTAATTGGAATGTATTCAGGACCTCGTGACACCGTAACGGTAAACTCTCCCGGTGGCAAATGCACGGATTCGCCGTCCGCACGATAGACCTGATCATGAAAAAAGAAATCGGGTGCCAGACGACGAGCTGGATTAGGGTAGATTCTGCCATCCCCATCCTTGATTACGAATGCCGCACTGGTCGGCTCGCCATTCCAGTCCTTTATACCCAGATCCACCTCAACCGCGGGAACACAGCGGAAAAGAATGGCTACTTCATTTCGAAAACCCAGGTCCTGAGTCCCCTGTCCCACATTGAATGCCAGGACGGCCTCGCGCTTGCCCACATCACGACTGAAAAGCTGAATAATCCGGTATTCCAGAGCCAGACCGGAAAGGGTTGGATTTAAGGGGCGTTTATCAAACATCACCAGGTCGAGCCAGCGCTGGGCCACATCCGCCATGGTGATATCCATAGAAGGCGATTTAGATGCATCGCTTTTCCGGAATTGCGGCAGCGCATTGGGGCTTTCAGCAATTAACTGAGGTGTGATACCTGCCTCGTTATGCACCTTGACCAAGAAGGTCCTCCATCCCTGTTGAACCAGGTCCTTGGTTACCGGCCCCGCCTCAACTTTGACTCGGCTCTCAGGATTGATGTGCACTCCTGCTACACAATACTCATCCAAAATGGCCTGAATGCCATCCAGGACTTTTTTCTGGTCCGTCTGGCGCAGCAGGGACCGGATCGTGGCTGCGTCATCTTCTCGGACAGGCGCACCTGCATAACGCATGGCATCCAAAAGACGTTCCGTGGCCGATGCAAAGGGCTGATATTCAACCTTATCGACCGGAAGGAAATCGGCTGAAAATGCATTCAAAGTAAACAGGAAAACGATTAGACTTATGGGGTAGATCTTTTTCATAACAATTAGGGACGGGAAGTTACGACACACATTCAGTTCAGGGCAGAGGTGGATATAATGCAAACCCATGAACAAATTCAAGCTCTCTTGTTGCGTTACATACTTTTCAGTTGGTCGGCAGGATGCTGCTTCGATCCGTTGGAGCGGGATTACGTGTCGCAGCTAAGCTTATGAGCGAAGACGGATCCCTCGATTGATTTCGGAGGATCAAATTTTGGCCGAAAAAGAACGCACAGATCTCAAAAAAGCTGCCAAAAGCATTACCGAAGAGCATGAAGGGCAATTGCCCGGTTACCTGAAATCGAGCCGTACGGAACACGGATTGCTCATCAAATTCGGTTCCTATCGCCTTCAGATCATGAACAGGTGGTGGTCTGGGATGGTGCCGGATTCCATCCTAAGGACAGCAGCCATGATCAGGTTCCACAAGGTATACATATCCTCATGCTTCCGCCCTACAGTCCTGTTCCGAAGGCTGAAAGCCGACAAGACCGGGCTGCAAAGCAGAACCGGATCACTCAATCCTATCGAAAAACTCTGGGACTGTATCCAGGACTACACAGCCAACAAGCTGTGGCCTTCGATACAACGCTTGGACCAGGTAGTTGCCCTGCTGCTAAAGGACTGGTGGGAAGATCCTCAGCGCGTCATCCACCTGGTTGGAAACAACTGGCACCGCGCTTCAGCAAACGATTCTGCCGGCGATGACTCTAACATTTCATGTTAGAAGTGGTATTACTCTTTTAGAAGCAGGGAAAACTGAACCCGAACAATTTTTAAAAGTTAAAATTGATTCCCTTATCACCCTCAATACCGCAGCGGAATGCCTGACCTGAATCACTCAATTAAGGCCGGTTTGGGCGAATCTGCGTTCCGTTTCCATTCGAGCAGGGAGTCACACCTTGAATCCCGCATGGGCATGCACGATTGCAAGGAATGACCCCGACGCCGGCATTGCTTTTTAAACTCATCGAAAAATCCCTTAAGTGAGTGATGGTATTCACGCCTTCGCCCAGCTAGGGGGCCTTTTCGAAGCGATTTGGGTCAAAGTCATCTCCCATCCAGCCCTGGATTTCGTCATGTTCTTCGTGCTCTGGATCGGATAATATTTCGAGCATCCGGTAGTATCCATAAATTCCTCCGCAGTCTTCTGGCGGGCATGCCATCGCCCCATCCAGGACTTTAAAAACCTTATCTTCCAACTTTATTGGCCCTAGCGAAATGATATCGTGTATCCAACCATCCCCGAAATCATATTCGTATTCGATTCTGGATCCCTTCCTCAGGAATATCTCATCAACAAATACATCACGCTCGTCTTCGACCTCTTGCCAGTCCTCCGGGTGTGGAACACCGATTATTCGATTCTTATATTTGAACTGATGGAGATGGTAATCTTCCCAGCCCATCACGATCTGAATTAGCTCATGAAGTTCCGCCAAAGATAGTCCTTTCGGGATACTGACTGTCCTCCAGATGGATGGATTAGACCAACGAAGCTCGATCTTGATCCGAAATCCTTTTTGTTCCTCGGTAGTTGCGATCATAATAAATTACTTTAGTGAGTGGCTGTGGAGCTGTCTCAAGTTGAGTATGCGGCTTGTTATGTTTCGTTTGTTTGGAAGTGGTAGTGCTACAAGATTGCTGAATACTTGCAAGGCCGCCGGCGAAAAGGTTACCACGCTGAATTGGCGTAAGGATGAGTCTCCACGTGAACGGTCTGCATGCCGGCGGCGTGGGCGGCCTTAATACCTAATGCTGCGTCTTCAAACACCAGGCATCCCTTAGGGTCTACGCCGAGCAGTTCGGCAGACTTCAGAAAAATATCCGGAGCCGGTTTTCCGCGCTG
Organism: Verrucomicrobiota bacterium; assembly: GCA_027297085.1. GTDB lineage: Bacteria > Verrucomicrobiota > Verrucomicrobiia > Opitutales > UBA2995 > UBA2995. The sequence goes on from JAPUIL010000359.1 coordinate 8,513, forward strand.
GACATCTTCGGCTGTCACGACGGCATCCACAAGGTCCTCGATTCCGATAATCTTCAAAGTCCGGTTTACGCAGTGACGCGTGCCTCCGGATGCCACGGCGATCGGCAGTTTCCCAACGGTGTTTTTCAATAGTTCAACGACGGCTTGAACAGGCTGAATCTGGTCGAGAGATTCACGGTAGTATTTGCTTTTAACTTCGTCCAATTGGTGACTGTCGATTTCCGTTCTAAACTTCTTCTCCAGATATTGGGCAAACTCGGCCACCGGCACACCGGCCAGGCCATAGTAAACTTCTTCGCTAAGTTCGATATCGATTCCCAGGTGATCAAATGCTTTCAGGAACGCAGCGTAGTGAATGGGCATGGAATCAGCCAAGGTGCCATCGCAGTCGAAAATGTAGGCCCCAAAAGGACCTTCAGGAATTTCCAGTTTCATGAGAAAGGCAGGAAGGAAAGGGATTCCTCAAAGAAGGGCAATCCGGAATTATGCGATTTTTAGTTACGTTTCTGTGACGATCGCTTAGTCCCAGACGTGG
>JAPUIL010000036.1 GCA_027297085.1 Verrucomicrobiota bacterium
TTTGGAGTCTACGATATAATGCGGATTGGTGACGGTGAGTTGACCTATCCGGTTCCTTGGGCAACCGTCTCCAGTACAAGTAGCTTAGCGACACCTAATCAATACAAACAGGCTTTGCGTGATGCTGGGTTTGCAGTTTCCACAGAGAACAATCGTCGTGATTTCGCGCTTAGAATTTATGAACAATACGCAAAAACAGAGGCCAATGGAGGCCCACCCCTTCTCGGGACACACATTTTGATGGGGGAGAATAGTGTCGTTAAAAGTAAAAACCTGCTTGAGAATATCACGGCAGGTCACATTGCGCCTGTTGAAATTATTGCTCAAAGATACTGAAAAAAATTTAACAATTGCATCCAGGCCGACTGCTACACTGCGCTCCTTCGTCGCTCAGTTCCAGCAGCGGCTGATGCAAGACGTTACTTCTTATTAGGGTTTGCTGAAACGTTCCTCTTTCCACGGATCCCCATGATTATGGTAGCCATATCCCTCCCAGAATCCGGGCTTGTCTTCCGCCATGAACTCCAAACCATTCAGCCACTTGGCGCTTTTCCAAAAATACAGTTTGGGGACCAGCATGCGCATGGGGCCGCCATGATCCGGGTCTAGAAGCGTACCATTGAACTTGTAGGCCAGCAGAACGTCGTCTTCGAGAAGTTCTTCGAGAGCCAGATTGGTGGTGTAGCCGCCAAAGGAATGCTGCATGACGAATTTGGCCTCCGGCTTCGGTTTGACTCTGTTCATGAATTCCTTAAAAGGAACGCCCTCCCAAACCGTGTCTAATTTGCTCCAACGTGTCACGCAGTGAATATCGGTTTCTAAGGTAACTGTAGGGAGAGCGGCGAATTCCTGCCAGGGCAGCTCGACTGGTTGTTCCACAAGGCCGAAGACTCTCAATCGCCAGGTATCGAGGTCAATCCCGGGGGCTGAACCGAAAGTGAGGACCGGGAACTTTTCCGTCGTATATTGCCCTGGTGGTACGCGCTCCCCTATTTCTTCAGCTCTTTTGGGCCGCGCTTTTCGAAGTCGTTCAACACGCTTTACAGGATCAAACTCTGACACGGCTGCCTCTCTTAGTTGCCATTTGTCAATAAGGCTCTTGCAAACCTATCTAGCTTGCAGGTCTTAAGTGAGCCGTAGCCTGGAGCGTCAACATGGCATCGCACCATTGACCCGGTTGAAAGTTCGCACCGCAAACACCTGCGTACTCCAGCATTCTTCCGTCGTGTGCAGCCACCGGAAATGGGCTGAGGTTACCGCACTTGGGACACACGATACGAACCTCCGCCGGAAAGCGATATCCGCCTTCCGGCTTTGGGTTTTGTCTTGCAGTTTTCATCACCTATTTCTCCTGCTTGACTCAGCATCTGCCATACTTAAAACAGAGGAAGCTAGAGCCGGGTTACTCAAAAACACGCCATGCACTAGCAATAATAAAAGGTTCGCTTCCATTATTGCCCTGCTGAAAAAGCTACTTACCGAATCATTACAGGTAACGAATACTATATTTCCTGGCTAGTTCTTCGACTTTTTCCGGATCGGGCTCTCCATTCGAGTAAAGGTTGTGCATCTCGACGAAGTAGTTGTCAAAGTTACCGGGCAAGATAACATCCAATACTCGACTCGGGTTATCGCCTATATTCGTAAACCCATGGGGAATCCCCCGTGGCAGCAATGCCAATACACCTTTTGTGGCTTTCATCGTTTGGTCGCCTAAAGTAACCTCAATATCGCCTTCTAAAACATAGACGAGTTCGTCTTCGTTATCGTGAACGTGAAGGGACACCCCCGTGCCGGGCTCTGACACTAACTCTACGACTGAAAAGACTCCACCTGTCTCACCGCTTTTCGCTCGATGAAAAATCTGGCTGCCAGCGATGTTTAGTTCGTCGCCACCACCCGGTGGAGAAATGATCGGTTGTTGTGTTATAGTTGTCATGATTTTATCCTTTCCCTTTTTGCTTTGATTTTTTGATTTATGAGAGAAGGGCCTCTCCAGGCCACTGCTCTCAACTTGGATTTACATGGTGGAAATGTTCGTCACTTACTTGTTTCGAGAACGAGGAAGCTTTACGGGTCAGTTTCTCATCGTCGCCATCTTGTTCCCACAATCATCGTTATGCCGGTTATTTCAATGGATAATCGCTGAGGACAAAGTCCTTGCCTGGATAGTGGCAACCCACACATAAGCCTGCCCCTTTGCCCTCTGCGGGAATCTGACTGGCATCTGTGGTACTGACAACTTCATACCAATACCAGCCTTTGCCATTGTCGCTGTCTGCCTGGGTTTTGACGCTAACCGCCCATCCTTTTAATTTACCATTCTCGTACATTTCCTTCACGGAGGCAGCGCCTTCCGGATGCAAATCATTCCTGGCTTTCATCGATTTATCCAGGGCAGCATTGAGGTAAGTCTTGACGTTAAAATGAGGTCCTCTCGATTTATGTACCTTCGACTCATGGGCCCAATCTTTATACTTGGCCGACTTTAAGTAAGCAAAAAGAGCATCCGGCGAGGTTGGTACACCACCAAACACGCTCTGCATGGCATTCTCCATAGCTTCCATAGATGCTTTTCCTTCGTCAGTCTTTGGGGTACGCATCCCGACCTCTTGGGCACCTGAACCCCCCCCTTTGACTGGTCGCAATA
>JAPUIL010000360.1 GCA_027297085.1 Verrucomicrobiota bacterium
TGGTGGCTTACCTGAAGGCGAATTAGGAATCTACAAAGAGAATTCCAAGTCAATGGGGGTCGCGAGCAAGCTTGCTCCTACATTTGAAAATTTCGATTCGAAGTGTAGGAGCTACCTTGGTAGCGAAACTGCAGTCGCATTAGATTCTATTCCTAATTTTAAGTTGAAGGAAGAAAAGGATTAAAGCGGCGGCTTGACCCGGCCCTTCATGCATAGTAGGAACATTGGTATGAAGTTTTTTGCTGTATGGGTACTCATGCTTTCCTTCGGCCTAACCCTTCTGGCCAAAGAGAACAATGGGATAAATCGATATTTATATATGAGCTCGCCGGACGGTGCTCAAAAACAAGGAAGGTCGGAACCGGGTATCCTCATTTTTGATATTGATAACGACCACAAATTTGTCCGACGAATCGATATTCCCATTTTCGAAGAAGGTCTGCGCGGATTTACCGGGAGCCTGATAAACCACAGTGTTTATTACTCCACTACCAATCGCAGGTTGGGTTGCTTTGATTTGGAAACCGAAAAAATCCTTTGGGAAAGACAATACCCACGCGGATGCGACCGGACTTCGATTACCTTGGATGGCAAAAAACTCTATGTTCCTACCGGCTGGTGGTACAAGGGCGAGGACAGCGGATTTTTAGTTATTGATGCAAGCAATGGTCATCTAATCAAACGCATCGAAGTTGGCCCTCAAGCCCACAACAGCATTGTCAGTTTGGACGACCGACGGGTTTATTTGGGAACCGACATGATGCTCACCGTTTTTGACACAGCTACGGATCAAATTGTACAGCAGATCAAAGATGTCGGTGAGCGAGGCGTGTTTCCCTACACGATCAACAGCAGCCAGGAGATCGCCTATGTCTGCCTGGGGGATCATGTCGGATTTGATGTGGTCGATCTGATTCAGGGCAAACGGCTGCATCGAGTATTGGCTGGAGACGCACCCATAGAAAACCGCACGCATGGAGCCGGATTAACCCCGGACGAATCAGAACTGTGGATCAGCGATCAGAAAGGCCAGAAGCTATTTATTTTTGACGCCACTCAAATGCCACCCACACCCAAAGGACATGTTGAATTGTCTGACGGTGGCCATGGATGGGTCTGTTTCAGCCTGGATGGCAAGTATGCCTGGAACCATGCCCCTGACATTTTCGATGCCAGAACCAAAGAGAAGATCGGAATGTTTAGAGACGCTTCCGGAAAACCGGTAAGCAGCTCAAAGTTTATCGAAATTCATTTCAACGAAGCCGGTAAAGTTGTGGAAATGAGCAACGAATTTGCCTTAGGCAGAAAATTGTAGGAGCGGCTTTATGCCGCGATTGTATTCGGGTATGATTGTAAGAGTGGAGGCATAAAGCCGCTCCTTCCAACACCTACACTCGGAAGTACGGTTTGATGTTATTAAACAACACTTCGAATTCCTGTTGGTCTACTTTGTCCCAGGTGATGTCGTAAGGATTCACACGCGTACGGGAATTTTTGAAAATTCCACGGCGTCTTAGGATCTCTTTCTCCATGGGAACAGAAAAATTCTTCTTAAAAGTTACCAGGGTGACTACTTTATCGAAAATAACTTGAGCTTCCTTCTCTTTACCGGCCAGGAAGAGATCGAAGACCTCGGCGTAAACATCGGTAATAGATGAACCGGGCATAGTGCCACGGCAACCGCGACGGAGCTCATTTAACAGGGTTGAACCCCAGGAACCGGAAAAGACTCCACGAAGCAGTCCCTCACCCTTATCGACCATGGCGCCAATTCGGTGGGTAACCGGGCTAGCTTCTTCTTTAATGTATGCGATAGTTGGGTACTCTTTCGACAGTTCGATAATGGTATCGGTCGGTAGAGCCGGTCCAAAACTGCCACCACTGTTTTGAATAAAAATTGGCAGGCTCACCGTTTGCGCCAAGTTTCGGTAATAGTCCGCAGCCTTATCCACAGTTGGACGACTAGAATAAGGAGGAAGCGAAATTATGCCATCCGCTCCAATAGCTTCGGCATGTTTGGCTAGCTTCAGAGAAACTTTCCAGTAATTGGTGGATTGTACGCCGATGATGACCGGGCAACGACCCGCCGCTTCCTTGACTATCAGTTCCGCCGTATCTATGCGCTCCTCTTCGGTCAGCACATAAAACTCACTGGCCAGCTGCGGCCAGACCATGCCCCCGCCCCCGGCAGCCACCACAAAGTTCACCTGTTTCTTCATGGCCTCAGAATCGATAGACTCATCATCTCGATAAGGCGTCTGCATGATAGGGAAAATGCCTTTAAACGGTTCATGCTTGCCCCACTGCCCAGAGGCGGGAGCGGCGGAAAGATTGCTGACCAGGCCGGGGAACACGGTGGAGGCACCAAAGCCTCCGATAACAGAATGTTTGAGAAAATCTCTACGTTTCATGGAGTGCTGAGTATTGATGTTAGATGGGTTGTTGTATTAATTATTGAAGGTAAGTGCTATTAAATCCACTCATTCCACTCGAGGGTGGGTTTAAAATAGCTGCGATCTTTGGGGTGCAGAATCGCTTTTATACCTTCTTCGTTGAGGGTAATGCCGAGACCGGGAGCTTCGTCGGGGACATAAGCAAATCCATCAGCATAAATTGGTTTATCCTCCACCACGTTTACCATGTTCAACATTTCAGGAATTTCGTCTCCTTCCTGGTGAAACTCCAGCACCATAGAGTTTTCGGTGGCAGCGGCAATGTGAACGTTGGCCATATAGGATATGGCTGTTCCCGTGAAGTGCTGAGCCATACTAATACCCTTATCCTGAGCATAATCACCAATCTTCTTTGTCTCCAACAGTCCGCCAGCCGACGCTTGGTCGGGATGTACGATATCCACCGCCTGGGCGTCACAAATTTCTTTAAAGGATTCTTTGAGGTACATGTTCTCTCCCGTCAGCACAGGAATCTCGATCGACTCCTTAAGTTGCTTTAATTGTGCGGTATTTTGCCAGCGCAGTGGATCTTCCATCCAAGCCAGCTTGAATGGCTCCACAGCTTTGCCTAAGCGGATCATGGAATTCAAATCAGAAGCTCTAAAGTGGTCAGCGGAAACAGGTATATCGTAGCCAATCAAGTCCCGCACTTTGCCGAAATACTCCACCAATGCATCTATGCCTTTCTGACTTAAAATGTTCTCAGTTTCGTAAACATAACCGCCTTCGATGGCTCCCACCACATAGTAGCAGCGAGTCATCTTTATCCATGTGAAACCTTCCACTTCAGTGCGATGTTTGATTCGAGGCGCCAAATTGTCGAAATTGGCGTCGCCCATGAAGTCTGTGTAAAGGCGTATTTTATCGCGAAACCGCCCTCCCAGCATCTGCCAGCAAGGAACACCAAAAGCTTTTCCAGCCAAGTCCCAACAAGCCGTCTCTATCGCTGCGACGCCACTACCCTCTTTGTATTGTCCGCCGTAACGTTTGATGGATTTAAAAATCCTTTCCACATTGCAGGGGTTTTGCCCCAAAATTTTACTTTTCAGTTTCAATGCAAGACGTGGATCCGCGTTTTCACGAACTTCGCCCAGTCCATAGATCCCCTGATTTGTATCAATGCGGATTATGGGGGTGGCACGATCCAGGTGATCGACCAACACATATCGAAGGTCTGTAATTTTCAAATCCGATGGACTCGAATTGCGATTCACACCAGATGTAACATGTGCAACCAGGTCTTCTATGGGCAATCCAGCCATGGCTCCTAATGAAACTCCACCCAGGACAGATTTTTTAATAAAATCGCGGCGACCTAGCTCGAGGCCGGAGGGAGCAAAATGTTTTGAAAAGGGATTCATTGGGTGCCTAGCAACAAAGCTTGAGAATTGGAATGGTTAAAGAGTAATTGGGGATACTTCTAAGTTGAATGCCTGGTGTCCCAGTGTCCAACCTAACTTTTAGTCCGAACGAGCAATCACCCGGAATTATTGCTTTCAAGAAATTCTAAAAGCAGTCACTGTAGTTTTCGTCTATTCGCCCGTTTATATAATCAATCGAAATTCTTACTTTATGAAACCCCTATATATTTTCCAATCTTGTTTGCTAACAATCCTACTGCCCCTTGCCACATTCGCAGGTGAACAGATCCAACCCATACCCACAGGCGTTTGGAAGGAGCATGGACTAACAGAAGTTCAAAGAAATTCTATTCGCGAGGCGTTCCAAAAGGGTGTGGACGAAAAAATGATTCCCGGAGGCGCCATGGTCCTGATCCACCGCGGTGAGAATATTTTTGAAGAAGCCTTTGGGCTCGCAAACCTGGAAACCAAAAAACCATTCACGGTCAATACTCCCTGCCGTATTGCTTCTCTGACAAAACCACATACTTCCACTATGATTTCGCTGTTGGCTGATCAGGGAAAACTTTCCCTGAACGATCGAGTCGATAAATATATACCGGAATTTAAGGAATTCGAAGTTCAGGGAAAAGATTCCCTGGTCAAAGCGCCAACGCTTGCCCAATGCCTATCCCACACCGCGGGCTTTGGTTCGAACAACGAACTAAAAGCCGGACAATTCACAGTAAACCTGAACGGGCAACTTGAAGACGTTATGGCAGACCTGGCGACCAAGAAATTGATGACAGAACCAGGCACCAAGTACGCGTATTCGCGCCTGGGGTACATGACGGCAGGGAGAGTCGCGGAGATTGTTACCGGCAAATCCTATCAGGAGGTCATGGAAGAGGTGCTATTTAAACCCATCGGCGCAAGGGATTCGACTTTCGATCTCACCGATGAACTAAGCCAGAAAATGGCCACACCCTATGAGAAAACAAAAAAAGGTCTAATAGAACGTACCGGACTGGGTATGGGCACCGCCATAAATCCTGGTGGCAACCTCATTACCACTCTCGATGGGGTATCGCGATTATTCATGCTGCATCGCAATCGTGGAAAGGTCGACGGCCAGCGAATTATTTCGGAAGAAACACTTAAAAAGATGTATATTCTTCAGCCCGGCAGCGAGGGGTCAGGTATGGGTTACGGCCTAGGTTTCAGGATCTTGCAAAAGCGGCCCGACGGAACTGCCAACCGGATCCAACACACCGGGGCGTCTGGCACGATAGGCATAATCGATTTTGATCTGGATCTGATTGTCATCATCCTGACTCAGGTACCGCAGGCTCAAACCAACAACTGGCGCAGACCCTTGCTGCAAACCACCTTTAACATATTTCAAGAGTAACAGGCAGAGGAGGTATGGAACAAACCTTGCCTTTGGGTCCTGAATCCATGACTTAAGTTTATCTCAAGATTCATGGCTTCCCTTTCCTTACCAGACCTTCTCATCATCCTCGCCTATTTCGGTGCGGTCCTATTTATTGGCATTCGCTTCGGTAGGAAGGACGAAAGCATGGAGGGTTACGTAGCTGGTGGACGCCAAGTACCCTGGCTGGCGGTTTTGGGGTCCTTGATTGCCACAGAGATCAGTGCGGCCACTTTTCTGGGAACACCGGGAGTAGGTTATGCCGCGAACCTCGGCTACCTCCAAATGGGTATTGGTTCCCTGCTCGCCCGCTTCGTAATTGCATTTCTCTTCCTGGGGGCTTTCTACAAACTGCGCTACCTTTCCATCTATCAATACCTGACGACCCGTTTTGGTGGAACCAGTCACTATACCGCAGCGAGCTTTTTCCTTATATCACGAGTGATAGCCTCGGCCGTCCGGCTCATGATAGCCTCCACCGGACTACATGTTATTCTGGGTCTTCCATTTGGATGGACTATGATTGGGTTTGCCCTGCTCTGCCTGACCTACGCGGGCATTGGCGGGATCAAGGCAGTAATCTGGACTGACTGTCTACAGGCCACAATTTTCCTTATCGCAGGAGTGGTCATGCTGTTTGTTTTACAGAATTTAGTTGGCTGGGGAAATATTCTGCAGATCGGTGGCGATGCCGGGCATTTGAGGATTTTCCAATGGACACCAGAGAGCGGAATTCTAACGGACAGCAACTGGGTATTATTGGCATTGCTCTTTGGATTCATAAACACGTTGGCCATGATGGGAACCGATCACGATTTCACCCAGCGCATGCTTACTTGTAAGAATGTGCATCAAGCACAGCGCAGTATTATTATAAGTGGATTTATTTCACTGCCAGTTGCCGCCCTCTTTTTGATGATTGGCGTTGGTCTGTTTACTTACTACCAACAACTACCCGATGCCAATTTACCGACCAAATTAGCCGAAGGTATCGCAACTATCGATTCAGACAAAGTTTTTCCCCACTTCATAGCCACTGTGCTACCAGCCGGATTACGCGGCCTACTTCTGTGTGGCGTTCTCGCTGCGGCTATGTCGAGCCTGGACAGTGCCATGGCGGCACTCAGTTCCTCCAT
>JAPUIL010000361.1 GCA_027297085.1 Verrucomicrobiota bacterium
AGGGGAACCCGGCGACGCTGCATACACCAAGGTCGCAGTTGGCGGATGGCTGCACTCGACCGAGGCCGAGGATGTCTTCGGCGAACCGATCGACTCGAACGCCGGCGTATACCTGATAGGTGAACGAAATCTGTCAGAGCGCACTGCGATTTTTGGTCAACTGGGCATAACCGACGAGCGCCGCAACCCCATTGCATGGTATGTTGGCACAGGCGTAACCTGGACCGCACTCGTTCCGGGAAGACCCGATGACGTTATCGGCCTCGCTGTCGGCGTAGCCGTCAACAGTGACGACTACCTCAAGGCCAATCCTGGCCTGAATCGTACCGAAACGGCAATTGAGTTTACCTGGTCCGCCGAAATCACGGAGAACCTATCTGTTCAGCCGAACATTCAATACATCCTCAACCCTGGACAAGAGCCGGGACTGAGCGATGCGCTGATTGCGGGTGTCCGAACGGTACTCTCATTCTGAGTTCGTCGGCGACATCCCCTTCGTCGACACCTCCAGCCACAGAATGGGCGGTATGGAGGGGTTCATCATACTGTATTGTCGCTGAAGTACAACATGAGCAATCGAGCCGTTCGACCGTTTCCATTCATAAAAGGATGAATCGTTACCAGTCGGTGGTGTGCCTCCGCAGCGAGCGCTACAGAACGCAGCTTGGGCTTGCCCTCCAATCATTGATAAAACGCATCCACTAGATCGGGCACTTTGATCGAGTGTGGAAAAACGACTCTCGAACCGGAGGCTCGAACACTGACGCTTTTGGAAGCGCCCAGCCTGGCATTCATCGAATCCCTTTAAGACAAGTTCTTGAATCCGAAGAACATCACTAAACGTTATTTCCTGAGGCCTCCTGCGAGATTGATCCCTACCCCATCCAACGCCGCCGCGTGGTGAGTGGCTTCAAGATGTTCGACAAGGGATTTTCCTCCAATAGTCAGACCTTTTTCCACGACCTGGGCTGTCTCACGTCGAGTGAGTGTGTTGCCCTCTATCGCATTGCTAGAGCAGGCAATTCGACCCGAAACCAGTCATCCAGATTTTTACGAGTTCAGCCGGAAAGGGTCGAAACGCAAAAAGCTCCTCTTTCTTTCGCGATAATACCATTTTATCATTGTAAATCTAAAGTGGTATAAGTCGTCATTTTTCATCACATAAACCATGAACCATAACGTTATGGTTTTTATGTTAATTTTTTGAGTCTCCAGTCGGCAAAACAAAGTAGGGCCTCACAGCGGGTCTTCCGAAGCGTTTTCTCCTTAATCTGGTTTCTGTTCAGCCTTTAAAAGCAAACTCACTGCTTCGACCAAAATCCAGATGGCAAAACCTAGAATAATGGCTCCCAGGAAAAACAGCAGAAGTTTGGCATCGCTCTGGCCCAGCCCCGACCATTCGAAAACCACCTGCTTGATCATCGCCCACAGTGCCATACACAGCAGAAAACCCATCGGAACCATTGTATAGATCAGTGGGCGGCCCTGGCGTTTCAGCCAGATGGTTATCAAAAGCAAACTGATACCGGCCAATAGCTGGTTAGAAGTCCCAAAGAGTGGCCACAGTACGTAGCCGCCCGAGCCCAATCCTTTGGGGCCTTCCGGCAGCAGCACCAAAGCTGCACTAGACAGCACGGCTAAAGAGGTTGCCACATGGAGGCGGGTAAGCGGCCGAACCTTGTAGACCACCCCCAGTTCGCCAATGATGTAGCGCATCAGCCTTACCGAAGTGTCCAGAGTGGTGGCGGCAAAACTGACCACGATCACGGCAATGATGGTCCGGGCCACCTCCGCCGGAATCCACAAGCCCGTAGCGAGCTGACCGGCTCCCTGAATAAAGGCATTCAACCCACCAGCCCCTGCCGCTGCGAACGATGAATAGGTTTCCCGAAAGTCCTGGCTGCTGGAATAAAAGGTAGCAACTGCCAGTATGGTGATTACGGCCAGGGCTCCTTCGCCCACCGCCCCCAGATAACCCACAAAGCGCGCATCCGGCTCCTTGTTGATCTGCTTGGAAGTGGTCCCCGAAGAGACCAGCCCATGGAAACCTGATACCGCTCCGCAGGCAATGGTGACAAATAGCAACGGAAACCAGGAAACGTCGTTGGCTTCCGAGTTGCTCATAGGAGCAGTTACCTCAGGAGCCATAACCAGGAGTCCCAAATAGAGGATGCCCAGCCCCAGCACCAGTTGCTGGGCGTTGATGAAATCCCGCGGCTGAAGCAGCTTCCAGACAGGCAGCACCGAAGCAATGTAAACGTAGACCATCAGCACGATGATCCAGATTAGGAAAGCCATCGAGGTAGTGCTCAGCCCGAACAGCACCGTATTTTGTTCCCCCCCAAAATAACGGACCAGATCAATTTGCAGGGCGGGCACATAGCTGGAAATCACTGCCGTCCCGTACATGACCAACAATACAGCCACGGTGGGGAACAGCATATTCCCTTTTTTCTTGTAGGTGTAATAGCCGATCCACAGCGCGAGCGGAATCTGGATAAAGATCGAGAGTACACTGGCCGGAAACGAGATAAACAGATTGGAAATCACCCAGGCAAATACGGCATTCACCATCAGGACCAGAATCAGAATGATAAACAAAAACAGAATTCTGGCCCGCTTCCCAATCAACTGGTCCGCCAGAGTACCGATCGAGCGACCCTCATGGCGGATTGACAGGACCATCGTCCCAAAGTCATGCACACCAGCCGCGAAGACCGTCCCAAATGCCACCCACACAATGGCCGGGAGCCAGCCCCAGTAAATAGCAATGGCCGGACCTACAATCGGTGCGGCGCCGGCCACCGATGTAAAATGATGGCCCAGTACAATCCATTTATTGGTCGGCACAAAATCGTGACCGTCTTCAAACTGATGTGCGGGGGTTTTAAAATTCGGATCTAGCCGATAGATCTTCTCCGCGATAAACTTCGAGTAGAACCGGTAGCCAAGGAAGAAGATAAATAACGCCGCTGTCGCGAGCCAGATGCTGTTCATATTTTATATCACTGTATTTTGAATGGTTAAATATCTGCGTAAAATCCCGGTGACTATTTCGGGGGCTGGACGACTGCGCTATATTGTTTCGACATTGTGCTTGGGCAGATACTTTTTTAGGCGGACGATCACTTCTGTCAACTCCGGTTTCCAGTCCATCAGGCTTTCGATATTCTGCGGAGCGATTTTAAAATTGTGAAAAGGAGCGGCAAAGCTGGAAGCTTTTGCCCTACCCAAATACCTTCACAAAGAAGAGTCTTCGCCTTTACCGGAACTTCGATGGACTCCAACCCACCCAACGCTTGAAGAGTGTGGAGAAGGTAAACGGGTTTTCGTAACCAACTGCCCGGGCAATGGTTTCGATCTTGTCGTTGGTGGTACTCAATAAGGTTTTGGACCGTTGCATTCTTAAAAAAGTTAGATGTTGCATGGGACTTCTTCCGTAGTGCCGACGACAAAGCCGGCGCAGGTGTTCTTCACTTACGTGGGCAAGATCCGCTAATTCTGCCAAAGTCCACTTCCTGGCTAAGCGAGGCTCAACCTGATGCCAGAGTTTCCAGAGCCGATCGTCGTAGTCATGGGGTTGAGCAAACCTAAGCACATACTGGTGAATCAGGTCGATCCAGTGATTCAAGGCGCCGGGGTTGTTGGCCCCGCTACATTCCGCATGCAGCCCCTTAATGGCTGCCAACATCGGCGCATAATCATAAGGTCCGAGTACAGGAGAGTTTTCGGAAACAATCGGCTTGGTTTCACGAGACTCCAGATAACGTACCCAACAAAAATCCCAAGGCGTGCCTTCAATACATTTAAAGGTGTTTAAAACAAAGGGCGGCAACAGACAGGCTTCACCGGCACGAAGCAGTTTCCAGTTACCATCGACCAACACTTTCCCCTCCCCTTCCAGGCAAGCCATCATATAGGAACCCGACTGGTAAGTTCGCATGAGTTCAAAGGGATACCGCGCCCAAAGAATTCCGGCATGAGCAATATGGTGCTGAGAAAACAGGGGGCAAATAGGACTGTCACTTAGCCACTCACGTGGATCCGAATCGTCCGAACGAACTACCAGATACTGGGAGGCACCCAAGTTTTGAATATCTCCAGATGAAGCTGAATTCTGAGAACCGGCTGCCATGGTTTATAGAATCAAAATTGTAGGGTAATCGATAGTAATTTATATAAACAAAGCGTTAGGAAGGTAAAACGCCAACCTTCATGTGGATATCCGATAGTATCATGTTTGGCGAATGAGATTGCTCAAGTGTTTCAAAAAACTTAGATGTGATGAAGAGCAAGACGCAGTTTGCAAGCAAGTGAGGGAGCGTAGTTTCCTACGTGACCAAGCGGGTTGCGGGCTGGAACACAGCTCTTCGCGCATGTCGGTTTTAGCCTTCGAGAGGGCAATTTTGTATCGCCAAGCTTGCCCGGTGTAGATTCTTTCGCAGCCTGAGTGAGATTTTAAAAGCCAATACTAATATCCATAACACACTGGTTTTAAATGAGATAGAATCTGCACTTTCGAAGGCTTTTGAAACGTTTGGGATTGCTCGGCCACTGGTGAAGGACTACAAAACAGATCCTCCACCACAACCTCGTTATATGAACCCAGGATTGAAAAGATGAGATTTTTTGCCGCTACTTTACTGGTCGTTTCGACCTTGGTCATTGGATGCAGCCCCGATAAGACGCAACAGCTACCCAACTTCGTCATCATCATGACCGACGATCAGGGTTATGCCGACCTCAGCTGTTTTGGCGGCCAACACGTCTACACACCCAATATCGATCGTATGGCTGCGGAGGGCATGAAGCTTACCAGCTTCTATGTTGCCGCCCCCCTGTGCACACCTTCCCGCGCGGCTCTGATGACCGGGAGTTATCCCAAACGAGTCGATATGGCTTATGGTACCAATTTCGTGGTACTGCTCGCCGGGGACGGCAAAGGGCTCAACCCGGAAGAGGTGACCATGGCTGAAGTGCTAAAATCGGCCGGCTACAAAACAGGGATATTCGGCAAGTGGCACCTCGGCGATCAACCAGCCTTCCTTCCGACCCGGCAGGGCTTCGACGAATTTTTTGGCATTCCCTACAGTCACGACATTCATCCCTATCACCCCCGGCAAGATCACTTCAACTTTCCCTCTCTGCCGTTGCTGGATGGCGAGGAAGTCATTGAGATGGATCCCGATGCTGACTACCTGACCAGACGTGTAACAGAACGCGCGGTTAAGTTTATCGAAAAAAACAAGGCGCATCCGTTTTTCCTCTATATACCTGAGCCGATACCCCACAAGCCACTTCATGTTTCACCACCCTTTATGGAGAGCGTGTCTGACGCGATTCGCGACAAACTCAAAGAAGAGAACAACTCCATTGATTATGAGACGCGCGACAAACTTTTCCGGCAGGCGATCGACGAAATCGACTGGTCGGTAGGACAAATTCTCGACAGCTTGAAAAAGCATGGACTCGATGAAAAAACCCTGGTGATTTTCACCTCTGACAATGGTCCGGCCGTAGGGAGAGCCGATCCGTTAAGAGGCCGGAAAGGCAGTACTTTTGAGGGAGGAATGCGCGAACCGACCGTGATTCGCTGGCCAGGTAAAATTCCATCAGGTGCAGTGAACGATGAACTTATGACGGCCATGGATTTGTTGCCGACCTTCGCCAAACTAGCCGGCGCTGAGATTCCGTCAGACCGAGTCCTCGACGGCAAAGACATCTGGCCGGTGTTAACAGGTAAGAGTAAAAGCCCGCACGAAGTGTTCTTTTATCACAAAGCAAACGAATTGGCTGCGGTGCGATCCGGTAAATGGAAGCTGCACGTGAAGGACGGAAGCCCCGAAGCACTCTACGACTTGGAGACCGATATCAGCGAGTCGCAGAATAGGCTCGAGAATCATGAATCTGTGACCAAGCGCCTTCTCGTGTATATTGAGACTTTCCAACAAGATCTGGCTCAAAACAGCCGACCAGCAGGTTTTGTAGACAACCCGAAACCGCTTTCAAAATAATGCGAGGAATCACTTCAACATGGACCTTGGCAAAGCTGACACTTTGCAAGTTTTATTTCACTTATTTGCTTTCATATGTAGGAGTTTTATGCTGCGGCGAAATTGAATTATTGAGAAAAAAGCCAGTCAGGAGACTGGCGATCCCGGGAACGCCAATCTCCCGATTGGCATTTGCGATTCCATTTGGCGACGGAAGGCGTTTGGAATCAATAACCGGCCCCGACGAAACATCGGGGAATAACAAGTTGAATTCAGCGCCTTTCATTGTGGATATTCGATAGGTTCATGTTGAGCAAATGGAGTTGCCGAATCCGTTGAAGCCCACTAAATACCTGCAGCATGCCAAATCAATGGACAGGTAAAGGAAACCCCTACACAAGAGACGAAGTGCTGGAACGCCTTCACAATACCCTGAGCAAGGGCGAGCCCATTATTGCTGCCGGTGCAGGTACCGGTATCAGCGCAAAATTTATCGAGAAAGGGGGCGCCGATCTCATTATTATATACAACTCCGGCCGTTTTCGCATGGCGGGTCACGGATCGACCGCCGGCTTGATGTCCTATGGCGACGCCAATGCCATAGCCATGGAAATCGGAGAATTTGAAGTGCTTCCCGTGGTGGAAGAAGTTCCTGTGATCTGCGGCGTTCACGCTACTGACCCACGCCGCCGCATGTGGCACTGGCTTATCCAAGTCCAGAATATGGGCTTTAGCGGTATCAACAATTTCCCTACGCACATGATTGTGGACGGCCAGTACCGCCAGACACTGGAGGAAACCGGAATGAGCGTGCAAAAGGAAATCGATACTGTGGCTCTGGCCCGCAAGATGGATATGTTCTCCATTGTCTATGTGGTCAAGCCCGAGGAAGCAAAAGCCATGGCCGAAGCCGGTGCGGATGTCATCATCGCTCATGTGGGTTGCACTGTGGGCGGTTCCATCGGCGTGGTGGATGCCGCTTGTTCACTGGACGATGCCGCCGCCCAAACCCAAGCCATCATTGATGCCGGAAATTCCGTGCGCGACGATATCATTTACCTCAGTCACGGTGGCCCCATTCTCACCCCGTCCGACGCCGCCTTTATCAATGAGCGCACCGACGCCGTTGGGTTTGTAGGTGCGTCAAGCCTGGAACGCATTGCGGTTGAGAAGGCTCTTGTAGATATCACCCGGGAATTCAAATGCATTCCGGTAAAACGCAAACCCTAATGTCTCAAACACCTTCGAAAGCGCAGGATTAATCTACTTCTAAATCAGTTTGCTATGGATATTAATAGATACTTTTTAAGCTTCACTCAAAGCGAGGTTTCGAAAACGCCCCTTCGAAGGCTAAAACCGACAAACGCGAACAGCTGCGTTACAGCCCGCAACCCACTTGGTCACGTAGGTAACTACGCTCCCGCGCTTGATTGCAACCTGAGCCTTGCTCTTCATCACTTCTCGATTTTTTGAAACAATAGTGCAAGGGCAGCTGAAACTCAGCAGTACCTGAAAAAGCAATACAATACCGTCATGGCAACCATCGCAATTCTCGGAACACTCGATTCAAAAGCGGATGAACACACATTCGTGGCGGATCGGATCCGTGAACGCGGTCACCAAGTGGTGCTGATCGATGTGGGAACGGGTGGTGAGCCTCAGGTAGCCCCGGATTTCACCAGGTACGACGTCGCGGCGGTTACCAGCCTTGACCTGGCTCCGCTAATGGAACGGCACGATCGCGGTGAATGTGTAGTGGCCATGTCTGAAGCTGCACCAGCTTTCCTGTCACAACTGGTTGAAGATGGAAAGATTGAAGGAGTAATTTCCCTGGGCGGCGGAGGTGGCACAGCCATAGGAACCGCCGCGATGCGTGCACTACCCATAGGATTTCCCAAGCTCATGGTCTCCACCGTGGCAAGCGGCAACACCGCCCATTATGTAGGGACCAAGGACATAGTAATGGTTCCCAGCATCGTAGATGTGAATGGGCTGAATCGTATTTCACGAATGATTTTCACTCGCGCCGCCGGAGCCATCTGCGGCATGGTCGAAGCTCAGGTGGATAGTGACTCCGGTAAGGCTCTCATTGTCGCCAGTATGTTCGGGAATACCACAACCTGCGTGAACCAGGCCAAGGCTATCCTGGAAGAGGCGGGCTACGAGGTCCTGGTATTTCACGCCACAGGATCCGGTGGTCAGGCTATGGAGAGTCTTATCGAAAGTGGAATGGTTGCCGGTGTTTTGGACGTAACCACGACGGAATGGGCGGACGAAGTTGTAGGAGGAGTTTTATCGGCCGGGCCGACCCGCATGGACGCCATGAGCCAAGCTAAAG
This sequence comes from Verrucomicrobiota bacterium, assembly GCA_027297085.1. Classification (GTDB taxonomy): domain Bacteria; phylum Verrucomicrobiota; class Verrucomicrobiia; order Opitutales; family UBA2995; genus UBA2995. Next base: position 8,332 of record JAPUIL010000361.1, read on the forward strand.
TACCTGCGATTGTCGCTCCGGGTTGTGTGGATATGGCCAACTTCGGAGCACGAGAAACAGTACCGGACTCCTTTGAAGACCGTACATTTTATATACACAATCCGCAGGTCACACTTATGCGGACCTCTGCAGAAGAATGCGCGGAGATTGGGCGCATTATCGCTACAAAATCTAATGCTAACAGTGCACCGGTAGTTATATTAAACCCACTCAAGGCGGTTAGCGAAATCAACGGCGAAGGCCAGGCCTTCTACGACCCGGATGCAGACAAGGCACTCTTCAAAGCTATCCATGCAAACGCAAAGGTGGAAGTTATCGATATAAATGAAACCGTAAACAGTCCGGTTTTCGCCCGGGCCTGCGCGGAAAAACTTCTCGAACTCATTAAGCAGTCTACCTAACTGCATCAAGAGGCTTTCTTAGTAAAACTCAAACAACCCCAATCCTATGGTAAGACATTACGGCGTTTTTAAATTTAAACCCGAAGTAACCGAAACCCAGATCGACGAATGCTTCAACGCCATGAAAGACATGGTGGGAAAAATTCCAGGCCTTCAGGGCATGGAACACGGCCCTTATCAAAGCAGCGAAGGGATGAATGAGGATTTCACACACGGCTTCATAATGACTTTCGATTCAGTTGAATCGCGCGACGCCTATCTGCCCCACCCTGTCCACGAAATGGTCAAGAACATCGTTGTACCGCGTCTCGAGCGGGTCGTTGTTTTCGATTTTGTAGTTTAATCAAAATGACACACTATTTAATAATTTTTTCCTTCGGTAGCAGCAGCTTTATGCTTCAATAGTTCAAGTTGGATCGCGGCTGCAATTGGCCAATCTCAGCAAATCAATTTCTATCTATACACCGTTCCAGTTTAACTCCACTATTAACTTCTCATGAAAAATACCCTAAAGATATTCACACTCGTTTGCCTGCTTTCACCAACACTCAATGCAGGTGAAACGATTTCCTTGTTCGACGGAAAAACGCTAAAAGGCTGGAAAACCGTTATAGCGGAAGATGCCAGCCTTTGGTCGGTTGTTGACGGTGTTATTACCGGCGGAGACGGCGTGCATGAAATCCCTCACAATTCCTTTTTATATACCGTTAAAGAATACGAAGACTTTGAGTTTCGTTGCCTGTTCAAGCTTTCAGGTGATCCGGCCACAGGATTTATCAATAGCGGCATTCAATACCGGTCATCATCGGATGGAGAGCACATGATCGGTTACCAGGCGGATATCGGAGACGGCTTCTGGGGCGACATTTACGACGAACAACGGCGACGCATAGCCTTGTTAAAAGGGGATCTTACCACGCTGAATAAAATCCTCAAACCCAATGGATGGAACAGCTATATCGTCCGCTGTCAGGGGAATCACCATGAAACTTACATCAACGGAGTAAAGGTAGCCGATTACGTTGAGAAAGATCCCTCTATACCCAGCAAGGGTGTATTCGGAATTCAGCTACACAAAGGCGGTAAAGCCATAATTGAGTTTAGCGATATCACTCTGACCAAACTCTAAGCGCATGTGTAGATATGAAAGCAACAAGATCTCAGCGCCCACAAGGAGGTCCGTTCTTGTCACATTGCTAGGCTTCAGCCTCTTGTGCCTGGCTCCCAACCTGCAGGCCAAGAGGACCCACTCGTACCGCAGCGAGATCTGGACCCCGGAAGAAGAACTGGCGGGATTTGAGCTGCTGGATGGATTTGTCATCGAGCTGGTGGCCAGTGAGGAAGATGGCATCGTTAATCCTATCGACCTGACTTTCGATGACGCCGGAAGGTTATGGACGCAGACGGCAGTCATGTATCCGCTCGATCCCTTTGCTGATGTAAATTTCGGGGAGGTCCGCAAGCTCATGGAAGATCCGGATATCATGCAGAAAAATCCGGAATTCGAACGCATCCTGGCTCTTTATGAAGGGAGGACTAAGGGAGAAGACAAGATCCTGATCATTGACGATCCATACGCCACCAACCCATCCCAACCACGCGTGTGGGCCGACGGTTTGGCCATTCCTCAAAGCATACTACCCTACAAGGACGGGGCTTATGTAGCCCAGGGCTCCGAGTTGTTTTTCCTGAACGACAGTGATGGAGATGGTTTTGCAGATGAGCGGAAGAGATTGCTGACTGATTTTGGCTTCATCGATACGCATACTATGGCACACCTGCTCGTTCGCGGCCCCGGCGATTGGATTCATTTCAGTCAAGGGGCTCTGAACCTGAGCGAAGTTAAATCCCTGATCAGCGGAAACACACTACAAATTGATTACAGCAAGATAGTGCGCATGTCGATGGATGGTGCCCAACTTGAGCTGGTTTCATCCGGGCTCAACAACATCTGGGGATTCCAATTGCGAGCCAATGGTCAATGGTATGGCACGGAAGCAAATGATTTGACCTGGTCGGTGGTTCCCATGGAACCAGGAACCGGATTTTTTGGCATCGGTTTTACCCGGATGCGACCCTATCAGCCCTGGATTCCTCAATTGCACGAGTTCCGGGTTGGTGGAACCGGTATCTCAGGATTGGAGTTTGTCGAAGACAGCTCAAACGGATTCCCGCCCGAATGGAGGGACATCGCTCTTCTGGCCAATTGCATCACCAGCACTATCAATTGTGTGAGGATTGTCCGCAACCCCGACGGCAGCGTATCCGCCGAACACCTACCTGACCTGCTGAAGTCCAGAGACGATTGGTTCCGGCCGGTAAATATGGAGTTCGGTCCCGATGGCTGCCTCTACATTGCCGACTGGTATAATAAAATTATTTCGCACAACGAGCTTCCACGAAGCCACCCCGAACGTGACAAGTCGCACGGTCGCATCTGGAGAATTCGACATGAAAGCCAAAAGCCGGGCAAGATACCCAATCTCTTCGAAGTCCCGACAAAGGAACTGGTGTCCCATCTTAATGGTCCCTCTCTCTGGGAAAAACGGGCGGCCTGGCATCAGATAACCGACCGCGGTGCTGAGGAGCTGAGCAGCCAATTGATAAAGTTGGCAAAAGACAAACGAGCAGATGTTACTACCCGCATCCATGCACTTTGGTCTCTCGAAGGAATCAAACATTTTAGTACCAGCTTAATGGGTACGCTCTTGAAGTCCCCCGAAGATGAGTTACGCCGCGAGGCGATTCGGGCTCTAGCCAGTTTCGAGATGCCGCCCTCACGCATGACCCGGTATCTAAAAGGCTTTATAAATGACCCCAATGTTATGGTGCGGTCTCAAGTGTTACGCACTTTGGCGGACTATGGCCAAGCCAACCGTGAGATTATCGATATCCTGGTGAGCTATTGCCGGCCGGACATTCCGGGCGAAGCACTAGGCGGTCCTTACGAACGCACGTTTGAACGCTACCTGGCGCGCATGGCGCTGGAGCAGTATGAAAGTGAACTGATCGATTACCTGGATCATTCATCTTCCAAAAAACAACCAGCCGAGCACCGCTTCTGGGCAATCCAGGCTCTGCCTCTTGAAATACGGGAACCCTACTTTCTTGCGCTATGGGATTCCATCAACAGCAAGCCGTGGGACAAGGCAACTTTCATCGAGATAACAAATGCCCTGGATAATAAGTCCATCTATGCAGCAGCCAAACCAGCCTTCGAAAATTTGTGGAATGCAAGTCACCTGGCATCTCTGGCAAACGAAGTTTTGGATCAAGTAGCATCCGAAGATTTGAAAATATTGCTTAAACCTGCAGTTGGTTATTTGCTCACCTCCCAGGATCAAACAGATCAGGAAACCGGGCTGAAAGCCGCCGAGAAATATGATA
>JAPUIL010000362.1 GCA_027297085.1 Verrucomicrobiota bacterium
ATAGCACCCTTTGGCTCAATCTATTCATTGTCTAAGTGAAAATGAGCGATTGACCCCCGATCAATGATCGAAGGTCTTGCCCGTTACTGGGGGGGATCCATTAGAAAGAGGAAATGACGGCCGCTTCCGTTGGAAGGGGCCGTCTTGATCCTTTGACAACCCTTATGGCCGTCTGGAGTAATCCTTATAGGGATTGCACCACTACAGGGATTGCACTATTCGCCTTAAACCTGAAATATGCCTTCGGCTAACATCAAGCTTTTCTTCAATGCCACGCATTCGAACCTGGTAATGTCCAGTGGAGTCTCGTTCAAGACCATCCAGGTGATCCATCATAATCAACGCGTTACGATGAATACGAACCAGTTTGTCACCAAATTCTGATTCCAATTCACGTAGCGTATCGTCGATCAGCACTTCACCCTTGTCGTGCCGGACAGTCACATATTTGTGATCTGCCTGAAAAAACCTGACTTCAGACAGGGGAATCAGTTCGATGCCCCGGCGAGTCTTTGCGCTGATATGGGTTCGGCGTTTCTGGGCTTCTTCATCCAGGTCCTCACCGGTAAAGGCTGTTTTTTGTACCTTGTTTATGCGCTTTAGATTGGACAGGGTTTCAGATAGTGCTTCCCTGCGAACCGGTTTCAACAGGTAACCTGCAGCATTAACCCCAAATGCTTCGATGGCATGTTCACCATATGCCGTGCAATAAATGACGGCTGGGGGAGTATCAAATTTGGCGAGTCGGTCACCGGCTTCCAAACCGTCCATGCCCGGCATGCGAATATCAAGCAGGACAATATCGGGTTCATACTCGACTGTACGTTGTATGGCTTCATCACCTGAACCTGCAGAGGCAACAACTTCAAATCCTTCAATCGTTGCCACCATTCTAACCAATCGTTCCCTTGCCAACTTTTCATCATCTACTACGAGCACTTTCATCGAGTTACCCCATCTGTTCAAAAGATTTAGTTCCGGTTGACCTACACAACAATCGCCAGAACCTTCGAGGAACTCAACTTACTCTTTTTTCAAATCCAAACTGCGACCTACAGCACAAAACCGACGAATAACCCGCCAATAATCGCCAAAATTGTGACGTCTGTCACAAATACAAACATTCATGGTCGACATACAGCCGTTAGTCAGTAGGAAGTGGATAGACTACTCTTGTTATGAAAACCTCATCATCCTGATGGGTTGTCACTGAGACTCGCTGCCCATAAACAGCCTCCAAACGGCGCCGGGTATTGTCTAGCGCCATTTTATTGCCCCGCTCATGGGATTGATCTCCGTCGCCAATGGGATTAGTCACCGTCAGTTTAAGCATATTACCCTCCTCAACAATCTCAACCACAACAAGTCCACCTTCAACGAGTGGCTGAATACCGTGGTAGATCGAATTTTCAAGCAGAGGTTGCAATGTGAGCATGGGAATTCGCACATTTGTTGTATCCACTTCGATTCGCCATTCAACTTCCAGCCTTTCATCAAGCCTGAGAGACTCAATGTGCACATACTTCTCACAGAGATCGAGTTCTGCCTTAAGCGATACCGGTTTGTTACTGATGTCGCTCAGGCTGGCCCGAAATAGCTCCGATAGGTCTTCGACCACTTCTTCTGCGAGTTCAGGGTCAATGCTGATCAGGCTGGCGATAATGTTCATGCTATTGAACAGAAAGTGGGGCCGGATGCGTGATTGCAGTGCCTGGATTCGAGAATTTAACTCCGACTTTTCCTGTTGCCTCAGTTGATGCTGTAAATAGAAATAGCGGAAGGCAATACCCGTCATGATTGTCGCGATCAACAGATTTCTCGCCACGTTACCACTCTGAACCAATTGCCAACTTTGATTAGCAGCCAGCAGGAACCATTCCGCCGTGATGCTGAATAGTAACGTCAGCAGGATAATAAGGGAGTAACAAATAAACGTCGTGGAACCCGCTGTAAGTCGCGTCAAATACGGCCTTAAATAGCAGAGCATTGCGGCCGACAAGAGAACGAGCCACTGCACAAAAAGTGATGTAAGGCCAAGATCTATCCAGCTGAAATCGACAAAACTGGATTTCGCCATAACCATGACAAACACAAGCAATTCAGCGACCAGAACCAAAAACAAGATACTCTGCGCTTCACAAAGATTGGGTAGGAAAAAATCCTCCTGGTACTCTTCCGGGGCATCTTCTTCCAAATGTCATCTCCTGGATTCTTGCGAATAGGGTGATTATGCCTGTTGTCAGGGGGATACTGCTATAATCTCGCTCCTTTTCAATAGTGCAGACAGATTTCGTGACCAGGAATTCAACAAAATTGTGGGATGGTCGCTTCAGCGAAGCCACTGATTCATTTGTCGAGGCGTTCACCGCTTCGGTAAGTTTCGACCAGGTACTCGCGAAGTATGACATCGAAGGATCAATCGCGCACGCCACGATGCTCGAAGCAGTCGGTATTATTACCAGTAATGAGCTAGCGGCAATTAAATCTGGCCTTGAAGAAATTTTGCAGGACGTAGAAGCCGGGGATTTCGAGTGGTCAGTTGCCCTCGAAGACGTGCATATGAACATAGAACATGCGCTGACCGTTCGAATTGGTGATGTTGGCAAGACCCTGCACACGGGAAGATCTCGGAATGACCAGGTGGCGACGGATATTCGGTTGTACCTGAGGCATGAGATCGACCAGATTTTAACCGGGATCAGGCAATTGCAATCGGGCATCCTCGATCTTGCAGAGAAAAACCTGGAAACAATAATGCCGGGGCTGACCCATCTTCAGGTCGCACAACCCATCGTTTTTGCTCATCACCTCATGGCGTGGTTTGAAATGATCGACAGGGATCACGAGCGGTTGCTTGATTGCAGGAAGCGAGTCAACGTTATGCCGCTGGGTGCAGCAGCTCTGGCTGGTACCAGCTTCCCTATTGACCGTAAGTTGACCGCTCGCCTGCTGGGGTTCGACAAGATCTCGGCAAACTCGCTGGATGCCGTGAGTGACAGGGATTTCGCGATTGAATTTATGGCCGCAGCAAGCCTGCTAATGATGCATTTGTCCCGCTGGTCTGAGGAGTTAATACTCTGGTCATCACCCCAGTTCGATTATATCGAGCTGCCTGATCGGTTCTGTACCGGCTCTTCAATTATGCCGCAAAAGAAAAACCCGGACGTACCGGAGTTAGTTCGAGGCAAAACAGGCAGGGTATATGGTTCACTCATCTCCTTGCTGACGGTGATGAAAGGCCAGCCGCTGGCGTATAACAAGGATAACCAGGAAGACAAGGAACCGCTATTTGACACAGTGATAACTCTGCTGCTCTGCCTGACGGCATTCGCGGACATGATCCCCGCTATTATCCCTAAAGTAGAAAACATGCGTAATGCGACGCTGAGAGGTTACGCAACTGCCACCGATCTTACAGATTACCTCGTTCGCCAGGGAATCACATTCCGGGACGCGCATGATGTTGTCGGAAAACTTGTTGCCCAGGCAATCAAGGAAGGTAAAGATCTTTCTGAATTGTCACTAGCGGAACTAAGGTCTGAGTCACCATCAATTGAAAAGGACGTGTTCACCATTTTGACGCTCGAAGGTTCTGTCCAGGCCAGAAACCACCCTGGTGGAACCGCACCAAAGCTGGTCGCTAAAGCGATAAGGGTGGCGCGGAAGAAAATTCGTTAGCCGCTTCTAAAAAAATACCCAAACGCAGCGCTTGGCAATGTAGATGACAATCGAGACGACAATCGAGATGGCAAGCTAGATGGTAATGTAGATTAACTGTCCCTGGCTGAAGGCAGCTTAGCGAGTCAG
>JAPUIL010000363.1 GCA_027297085.1 Verrucomicrobiota bacterium
CGCCGGTCAGAGGATGCGGCCTTTGAAAGCTTCGAAAACAAAGGGCAAGGAGTCCACGTGTTACCAAGCGAAACGGTTTTCTACAGCATTTTGAGAGACGCCAAACACTCGAGTTTCAAAGAATTTACTCAATTAGTAAAAAAATACTCGGATAAATAGCGTTTCCCTGTTTCCTAATTCGCAGTCTTTAATTCAACAATTCAATGAGCCCGGCAAAGACCACATCTGAAAGCCAACCGGAAGAAGCCGGATACTCTCTGGATTTTTTGCTGAACCTCGATCACGAGGAAATAAAGGACCTGGAGCGAAATCGGCTAGAAGAAACCCCACCTGTCGAATTGGCCCACTTTATCGACCGTCTGGATATTGACCACCGTCGAGAGGTATTGCGTATGGTGTCGGATCATATCGCAACCGATATCCTGGCCGAAATGGACCTCGAAGCCAGTGCTGAGGTTTTTGAAGCCATGGGGGAACCTCGGGCAGCCAGAATTCTTGAGGAATTAGATCCGGATGATGCCACGGATGTTGTAGCTGAGCTTGAGGACCAAAAGCGGGAAGATCTGCTCAGCAAGATGGAACCGGAGTCCGCCCAAACGGTGAAGGAGCTCCTGGGTTACGATCCTGATACCGCTGGCGGTATCATGACTCCCGATGTTTGCTCTATCCGGGAATTCTTTTCAGTCGACGAGGCAATACAAGCCATCCGGCAACAGGCAGAAGAACTTGAGACAATTTACTACGTTTATGTGGTGGATGAGGATGAAAAATTGGTAGGAGTTGTTTCGATCAGAGACTTATTTCTGACTACGCAGGAGACGGCGGTTACATCGCTCATGAAAACCCAGATATTGGGATTATTGGCCCCAGATACAGACAAAGAGCAAGCGGCCAATCTCATGGCGGAATACAACCTGATCGCTCTGCCGGTTGTGAATCAAAATGGTAAACTTCTGGGAATCGTGACTCACGATGACGTCATCGATATTATTCAGGCCGAAGCAACGGAGGATATCCAAAAGCTCGTGGGTGCGGGGGCCGATGAAACGATTCATGACACAATAGCCTACAGTTTAAAAAAACGCCATATATGGCTGCAAGTGAATCTGTTTACGGTGGCCCTGGCAGCCGGAGTGGTGTATATTTTCGAAGCCCAAATTGCCAGTCTCACATTTCTGGCCGTATTCATGCCTATCATTGCGGCAACAGGTGGTAACACCGGAGCTCAAGCTCTAGCGGTGGTAATTCGAAGCCTGGCCCTGGAAGACATCCACGATTCTGATAAGGTGAAATTGTATTTAAAAGAGCTGATCAAAGGTCTAATCAATGGCATGGGTGTCGGCCTGATAGGAGCAGGATTGGCTTATCTGATCAAACAGGATTTGAAGACTTCGGTTGTGGTTTTCATTGCAATGGTTCTGACCATGGGCATTTCCGGATTTAGTGGCGCATTTATCCCGCTTTTTCTTAAAAAATTGAAACTGGATCCCGCCCAGAGTTCATCGATATTTGTAACGACCATCACAGACATCACAGGATTCTTTATCTTTCTCAGTTTGGGATCCTGGCTACTGCTATAATAGGTACTATGGATTTGAATACACTCAGCACAATAGAAGAGATAAAGAAAATGGACCACGCCCAAGGCACGGATGTGAAGGGAGTTTTCGTGCTAAAAAAGAAGGCGGTTAAAAAAGCGAAGAACGACTCCAGCTATTTCAGTCTGGAATACGGAGATCGTACTGGAAATTTTCATTCGTTCTGTTTTGGCGACAATCCCATTTATTCTCGCTTGGAATCAATAGATGAAGGCTCTCCAGTCTTTGTTCAACTTATCACCGGAGTTTATCAAGGACGTTTTTCTCCGCGACTTACTGAAACCCGATCATTAAGCGATGAAGAGCTTGCAGATCCTGATTTGTCCGCTCGCCTGGTTGAAACTTGCCTGGAAAATCCGGAAGAGCTGTGGGCGGAATTTCAGAAATTTGTAGAAGCTATCGAACACGAAGGACTGCGCACGACCGTTCGTTTGGCTATAGGAGAAATTGAGGTTGGTTTTCGATCGACACCGGCAGCAGTGGCTATGCATCACGCATATCGACATGGGCTTTTAGAGCACACCATCCACATGGCACGAGCTTGCCAAGCGCTTCTCCCATTCTACACCGAAGTCGATCCTGGCTTGGCAATGGCTGGATTGTTACTGCACGATATCGGCAAAGTAATCGAATACGAAGGTGAATTGAGCGTTAGTAAAAGCAGAATCGGCATTCTACAGGGGCATGTAGTACTGGGTTACCGGATGGCCCGGAAAGCGGGTATGGTCGCAAAACTTGAACCCGATCTCCTTGAGCGATTGGAACATATTATTCTGTCCCACCAAGGAGAAATGGAATGGGGAGCCACCGCCATGGCTGCTACTCCAGAAGCAGTATTTGTATCGATGATCGACAATTTGGATGCGCGCATGGGAATGGTTCAATATGCGCTTAGGCACCGCAGTGAAGATAAACCGTTTAGCGACTTTCTTCCAGGATTGAAAGCACCGCTGCTAACCGATCCAATAAGTAAGATAGAATTATCTTCCGAAGATATACAGGACTCACTCGATCTTTAAAATTCCTCCAGATCGAGAATCCTTAATAAGTGAGCTCACAAAACTAATTAAATTGAGAGTCTGTTATTCTGAAACGAATAAACAGAGAATAGTCCGTTGGTACCTTTACCAATAACTTCCCGTTTCTCTCTTCCAATACCATGCCATTTAGACCGTTGAGCACGGTCGACCAATTCGGATTAACAAGTTGCTCACTGAATTCCGGGAAAATAGTCACGCCATCTGCTGTCGAACTCTTACCAATTGAATACACCACATACCTATCCCAAAACGAGTTTTCAAAGCCAACTTCTGGAATTTGAATATGATTCGGAACTTGTGGATCTGTTCCAATGGCATACTCGACAAGGTTACACCAACCATCCAAATCGGGGTCCTGCAGTTCATCGGTAGATGCGCTGAATGGATCGGGGAATGCAGTTTCTTTCCACATTTGAATTGGCGATGCATTGACAGTTACATTAGCTGCATTGCTGTCAGCGGAGACCCCATCTTTAGTTGCTCTAAGCTGGTAAGATCCCTCGGCTGCAGATGTAACATTTTCGATGTGATAGGCGAGACTATCTGAGTCTTCTAAAACAATACCGTCTTTCACCCACTGATAAGATGCTCCATCCGTGTTATCAAGATCGGCCGTTAGATTTAAAGCACTACTCCAACTCAATGAAACAGATTTGGGATGTTCGGTGAATTTGGGACCCTTATCTTCGATGTAAATTGTAAGGGCCAATAAAGTGGAATCACCTGTTAGGTTATCTTCTTTATAAGCAAAAAGGTCCATGTTATATACGCCCACTTGGGTGGGAATTCCATCGACCGTGCCCACACCAAATTCACTTACATTAGGACTCAAGGAGAGACCAGGAGGAGGAGTGGTTCCGAGTTTATATGATCCGACTACGTAATTTGAAGATACGAAGCTAATCCTGAAATACTCGTTTACCGTCCCGTGAGTATTGTCATAGCCTTCAATCAAATCCACTGTGGCGGTGGCCCCTGTCACCGTGTTCAGTCCGCCTACCACAATACTGGATCCTGTAACCCACTTTAGTAAATGACCCATCCTTGGCGCCATACTGAATTGTTTTACCACCCATGAATTTATGATTGGGGTACGTTGCAAAAACAGGACCAGCATCAAAACGGGTACACGAAACCTTATGGCAATTGTATTCGAAAAATAACTTAACTTTTCCATCAGACTGCATATTCGGGCTGAATCACCAGCCAATAGCTATGAATTAAAATCTGATAGACAAGGTAGGTATCGCCTACCTACCACGAAAGTAACAGTGGCAATTTTAAACTTTTTTTATGCTTTGGTTAAGATCTATGTTTTGCCCCCTGAATGATTAGCCAGATGATAAAGGCGCCCATAGCAGCTAGTATTGCCGTGCCGAGATTCAATCCAGGACCGTTAAGAAATACCAATCCAAGGCCTCCGGCAAAGAGTGCGTACCAAGCCATAGGCAATAGGGTTTTGCGAATGACACTCCCTTCTTTTCCAAGCAGTCCGACTGTGGCGGAAGCGGCGACAACATTGTGAACACAAATCATATTTCCGGCCGCTCCGCCAACCGCTTGCAAAGCTACCACAATGTGAGGTGTTGCTCCGATTTTCTCAGCCATTCCAAACTGAAACAGAGAAAACATCATATTGCTAATGGTATTGCTTCCGGCAATAAACGCTCCCAAAGCGCCAATAGTGGGTGCGATCAAAGGCCAAAGGTTACCAAATAAAGCCGAGACGCCCTCCGCGAGAACTAGTGGCATTTGTTCCAAAGATTCCGATTGAGAATTGAGAAATACCTGCACCATTGGCACCGCAAAAATCAATGCAGAGGCTGCACCTAGCAAAGTATGAAATGACTCTTTCCAGGATTCCCTTATTTGTGATCCGTTCATTCTGAAGATGCCATAAGATAGCACAACAGTTACAATAAACAGGAATCCTGGCAGATATAGTGGTTGTGATTTGGTGGAGATACCGCTGCCAAAAATATCCGACACAACTATGGTCACCGCCGGTGCCGTAACCAGATCTTTTATGAAAGGTACAGTGCGTGTTAGAACCAGCAAGACGGCCACTATTAAATACGGAGACCAAGCCTTAAAAAAATGCCCACGAGAAATTTTGTTTTCGTGATCGTGAACATCGACATGAAATTCGCCCCTCCACTCTTCTTCCCATTCTTCTTCGGGCGCAAAATTCCAAGCTCGCTTTGGCTGAAATATTCCTGCCTTCACTGCGCTGACGACTATGACGAGACCAATCAGAGAACCTAGTAACGAAGGAAATTCTGGTCCAAGATATCTCCCTAACAGCATATAGGGGATGGTGAAGGCCAAGCCTGACAACAAGGCAAATTTCCAGATCTCCAGGCCTTCTCGAAACGATTTATTTTTTCCAAAAAACCGAGTCATAAGCGCTACCAGTATCAAAGGAAGAAAAGTACCGATAATGCCGTGAAAAAGAGAAACTGTCGCTCCAATCGTGTGTAGGTAGGCTTCATGGGAAATGTTGAGATTGTCCAACAATGCCAAAACCTGTGGTTGATCGGAGAGACCTGTGTTAACTCCGACCAGAATGGGTGTTCCTACCGCGCCAAAAGACACCGGCGTACTTTGAATAATTAATGCCACAACAACAGCGGCCATTGCCGGAAAGCCAATGGCTACTAGTAGCGGAGCCGCAATGGCGGCAGGTGTACCAAAGCCTGCAGCTCCTTCGATGAAAGAGCCGAACAGCCAGGCTATAATAATAACTTGAACTCTGCGATCAGGCGAGATGTCGATGAAGCCTTGGCGAATTGCGTGAATATCTCCGCATGCTTTCAGGGTGTTGAGGAGCAAGATGGCTCCAAATACGATGAATAAAATGTTGAGCGCTGTAACCACTCCGTGAATGGATGCTGCTCCGATCTGTATCGTCGGTGTCTTCCAGATGAAGAAGGCAATGGCTGCAGTTACAACGTAAGCCAGAGGCATGGCCTTTTTGGCTGGCCAACGAAGGATTACCAGAAAAAGAAAGACCACCAGAATCGGCGTGAGCGCTAAGAGTGAAAGAAGAGTCAGGGGTAGATCTGCCATAATATATTTATTGAGAATTTCTGAATGGGCGGAAGGAACACATGATATCCTGTTGTCCTATTAGAACTTATTCTTCTCGTCCTGCAAGTATTTGATTTTCAAAGTCGGCAACCGACTCTTTAAGTAATTTTTCTGGAAACGAAAAATTAGTAGTATGGAGAGCGTATCCAGCCCACTGGTATCAAGAAAAGTGTTATGCCTTGCATACTCAGAGCGTATGTGATTAACCGCAAATCATACCATTCAAATTAACTCATAGATAAGGTAACTACATTTGCACGTGCTCAGCGGGCCGATAAAATACCCATTTAGTCTGAATCATGTCCAAAGAAGATGATAGATCATTAAGGTTTTATAACGAAGTGCTTGGGTTAGACCACCTCCACTACGGAATGTGGGAGGAAGATGAAGAACTCACTTTGGCCAATCTTAAGATCGCTCAACTTCGATATGAGGATTTCTTAATAGAAAAGTTACCGACTGAAACCAGCAAAGTACTCGACGTAGGCTGTGGCACATCAGCCATGATCAAACGAATGCTATCCATGGAGATGGAAGTACATGGTCTTTCACCGGATGCGACTCAGAAAGACAATTTTACAAAAAACCTAAACGCACCTTTTTATCATTGCCGATTTGAAGAGCTTGAATCCGAAGAGACCTTCGATTGCCTGGTGATGAGTGAGTCTGCCCAATACATTCCTTTCGATCGGCTTTTTGAGAATGCCAAAAGAAGCTTGAAGCCAGGTGGGCACTTAATGATTTGCGATTATTTTGTGCTGGACGATGCAACTGGAGTTTTGGCAAAAAGCGGTCACAAACTAAGTGCATTTATGGCTGAATCCGAAAAGCAGGGATTTATGCTAGTCGAGAAATGCGACGTTACTGACTCCATTTCCAAGACACTCGACCTTGCCAGTTTGCTAGCTAATCGAATCCTGAAGGGCTTAGATATCCTGTCGGAAAGAACCCGTAACAAACATCCTCTTTTTACTCGTTTCGTTTTTCGTCTATTTCGCAAGAAATGGAAAAAGCTCGAGCGGGATAGTGTGTTGCTCGATTCGGAACAATTTAAAGCCAAGAAAAGGTACTTATTTTTACTCTTCAAGGTATCTTGATTCATTGATCTTTAGGGTAAATAAATGCGCCCAATAAAAAGTAAACGCCTCCGGTTGGATCCATCCGGAGGCGTCTAAACCTTAGGCCTAAGGCGTCTACCCTAAGAAAGTTGAATAAGCTGAATTGGTCTAAATATTTAGGGAATATCCTAATTAATTAGCGGTTAGAGATAAGGCATACTTCAGCCTTAAATTGCCTTTGTCAAAGACTGATTTTAGATCCATACCTTCTAAGTGAGAGAATAAAAGTTCATTAAGATTTTAGGTCTCTTCTGAGAAAAATCTTATACTCAAACTCCTGAAAGTGGAGTCTTAAAAATTTCCCAAACCACAGATAAGTCCGAAGTATTTAAAGAGGTATTTATGGGTATTACGGGGACTTATCACAGTGAAAGCTTTAGAATGAGGAACTAGAATCTCGCTTGCCCAATAACTTTGGATAAACCAATTACTTGTCCTCTATTGAGTTCTTAAGAAGTTGGCATATCTCGCAGGCTATCAATCCGAAGCCGGACTGAAAAGCGAGCCCTCAAAAAGTTCGATTTCTGTTGCGAAACCGTTAGATCCGAATGACCGAATCCGTGGTCGTATCTTAGCGAAAATGCTTAAGTGGACGATTTATTCGCGGGAATTAGGGCATTTCGAAATAACCAAATTACCGTTCACCGGAAGGGGCACTTCAGGCTGTTTTTTTAATATCGGATCGATTTAAAGGGATATATTATGCTTTTATTGTGGTAAAATCCTGTGATTTTGATGGATTTACAGGCTATTTTTCAAATTACCTCTTTCCAAATAGTCAATTTACTCTACCTTAGTTTAAGTCGCCTAAGACGACTAATTTACCCGATTCGATGATGAAATGCCCATTGTTGCCAAAATATTTGGCAGTTTTGACCCTGCTGCTAAATCTGCCCAATCTGAGTAGTGCAACTGCCACAGACGATTTTCCTGAATGGTTGGCCAAGGTTCCCGGTCAACCCATAGAGGAAGACCCGGATGCCGATGGTTTCTCAACCTTTCTTGAATATGCGCTTGGGGCAGAACCAGAAGCAGCAGTCGATCCTTTCGAATCCGGCTCGTCACCGATATTCCGCCGTGAAGATGACACCACTATGGTCTTGCTTCCATTTCCCGGAAAACGTGACGTGATCTATTATTTGGAAGGTAAATCTGATCTGAACGAAGCTGATTGGACCATTCTGGCTCAAAAATTGGGAAATACACCGTGGGAAGCCGAAGCAGAAGGATTCCAGATTGAAGAATCATCCGACGAAGTCACTCTATCTTTTGAAAATTGGCCGGATGCCACTTTCCTGCGCTTGCGCGCTGAAGGAGATGAGAGAACTCTTCAACGTAAAGCTCTCGCGGCCCGGTTTCTCAAACAAGCAACCTTTGGACCTACCTTAGAAGAAATTGAAGCTCTAGCTGATGCTGATTTAGATTTTGAAGGTTGGATTGACGAGCAACTTGCAACCGCACCGAGCCTGCATCTTGATCATTACTATTCCATACCCCTATCCAATCACATCGATGTACGAGATATCAGGGGTGAATACAAGGGTGGTCCTGCCACGCTAAAAGTAACGGTCTGGTGGGATATAGCTCTTCTCGGAGAGGATCAGCTTAGACAAAGGACAGCCTGGGCGCTTGCACAGCATTTTGTAATGGGTCAATCAGGAAGTAAAGCGAACCAGTACCCGATTCAGTGGGTGAATTGGTACGATATTCTTGTTCGCAACTCTTTTGGGAATTTTCGCGATCTCTTACAAGAAGTTACCCTATCACCGAAGATGGGCGATTATTTGACCTACTTCAATAACAAGAAGGCCAATGGAGTACAGTTGCCGGATGAGAACTATGCTCGTGAAGTGATGCAGCTTTTCACAATTGGTCTATGGCATCTCAATAATGATGGCACCCTCAAGTTAGATGAAAACGAACAACCGATACCAACTTACGACAATTACCACATTACAGAACTTGCAAAAGTATTTACAGGCCTCATCCGGCAAGTAAACAAACGTAATTTATATTGGAGCCCGAATCGGGTGGATCCCATGAGGGAGAACAATTTCCGGCATGATAAAACGACTAAGGAAATGTTCGACGGCACTATCATTCCAGCCGGAAGAAATGCCATAGTCGATATAACACATGCCTTAGACGTACTCTTTAATCATTCCAACACACCTCCCTTTGTCTCTTACCGGCTAATTCAAAGACTAGTGAGTTCGAATCCCAGCCCAGAGTATGTGGAACGCGTAGCAAATGTGTTTATCGATAATGGTGAGGGAGAACGAGGTGATCTCGCAGCTGTCGTGAAAGCTATACTACTCGATCCTGAAGCTCGGGACGCAGGTTACATGATCGAACAAGGCAGAGGAAAATTACGGGAACCGCTGCTCAAATTCACTCAATTGTGCCGCGCATTTGACTTACAGCACAATGAGGCCAACCCACACTTCTGGATGCAATCATTTGAAGACGACTTTGGAATGTCACCTTATAGATTTCCAAGCGTATTCAATTTCTACTTACCAGGATTCGTTCCACACGGAGAAGTGCAGGAGGCCGGTCTGGTGGCTCCAGAATTCCAAATTCTCGATGATTCCACGGGCTTACGAACATTTCGGGTATTTGGACTTCTCATCAACAACGGATTAGTTGGCGGCGTTGCAAATGGAGATTTTCCCAGGCCAACTCTCAACTATATGAGACCTGGAGAACCGGAAACCCTGGAACTACAACTAGCCAGCCAGGACTCCGCCATAGAATTAATCGACCATCTGGATTTACTACTTACTCATCAGACTATGAGTAGTGATACAAAAGAAATCATCATTGAATCAGTCGAAGCTATTCCTGACATCTTTCCACTCGCACGATTAAAGCGTGCAATCTTACTTGTCAGTATCAGCCCAGAATTTGCGATTTTAGAATAGGGACTCAGCTATGAAAAAAGATAAAACACTTTCAAGACGTCGCTTTATTGGTGAAGCAAGTTGTGCCGCTGTAGGTTCAACAGCCCTTTTCTCAAGTCTTCTCAGCTTGCGAATGACAAGTACGGCAGCTGCAGCTGAATTGAACGGAGACGACGATTACAAGGCTTTGGTTTGTTTGTTTCTACAAGGAGGCAATGACTCTTACAACATGCTAGTGCCGAGAAACAACAATGCATACGCTGAGTATAAAAATACACGTAATAACATAGCTTTGGCCAAAGAAGATCTATTGCCTATCACCTCCGGCGGTCAGCCGTATTCTGAATTTGGTATTCATCCCAGTATGCCTGAATTACAAGGCTTATACACCAACAATGAACTGGCATTTGTATCGAACGTGGGAACTTTAGTAAGACCCACTACCAAGAAGGACTACAATAACAAAAGTTTTCTGCCCAGCGGCCTTTTTTCGCATTCCGACCAGCAGGTTCACTGGCAAACATCGGTTCCACAGGTCAAAGGCTCCGCACCTGGAGGATGGGGAGGAAGAACTGCCGATTTGCTGATGGCAATGAATGAAAATTCACAGGTTTCAATGAATATTTCATTGAGTGGTGTGAATGTATTCCAAGCAGGCAATGAGGCGTTTGCATACATCAGTGGACTAAATGGTGGCACTGAAATGATAGCTTACACAGATCCGTTTGAAAAATCTGCAGTGGATAGTCTTCTGGAGGAGCATTATAAAAATCTTTTCACCAAAACTTTTGCCAAGAATACGCGCCGGTTCATAGATTCATCAATTATTTTCAACGAAGCTATAGAGCCTATTGAAATAAATACTCCTATTCCTCCCGGACGTTTGGCTCAACGTTTCAAAATGGTAGCTCGAGCAATTGCCGCTCGTGATGCATTGAATATGAAGCGGCAGACATTCTTTGTTAAAGCCGGCGGATGGGACCATCATTCTGAAGTAAACAATGCTCAAATAGTTATGCTCGCCGAGATTAGTAAGGCAATTCAATATTTCAGAGACGCGCTTGTAGAAATCGGAATGGAAGATAAAGTGGTTCTCTTTACAGCTTCTGATTTCGGGCGCACCTTAACGTCCAACGGTATTGGCTCCGATCATGCCTGGGGCGGTAATCACTTTGTCATGGGCGGCCCCGTGAATGGCGGCCGAATTTTCGGTCAATACCCGCCTCTAGTACTCAGAAGCAGTCTGGAAGTTGGACGCGGTCGTCTAATACCCACTACTTCGGTTGATGAATATTCATCTGAATTGGCCAGATGGTTTGGGGTATCTTCTACGGATATGGAAACGGTATTTCCAAATATTAAGAATTTTTACGACCCGTTACTTATCACCCATCCACTAGGATTCTTATCTTAAGGGTCTTATGTTGTTCGCCCTAGTAACTACTACTGGGCAGCCACAATACCAGTTTCGGAAAGACCATCAGAAGAGTTAGGCCAATTAGCTGTAGTACTATAAAAGGGATTACTCCTCTATAGACATCCCCGATTGTAATTTCTTTTGGGGAAACACCTTTAACATAAAAAAGAGCAAAGCCCACAGGCGGTGTCAGAAAAGAGGTTTGGAGTGTCATGGCGAAGAGGATACAAAACCATACTAAAGACGGCCGTGAAGTGGGATCCATTCCCGCATCTGCCAACCAGGGAAAATTCATCTGAGAGATGACCATTCCCACAATGGGCAAAATTATGAGAGTAATTTCGATCCACTCCAAAAAGAAACCGAGAAGGAAAACGACGAGCAAGATGACAGCAATTTTTGTGTAATCCCCTACTTCCCAATTCAGCACCAGATTGGCTACTAATTCATCACCACCTAAAAGACGCAGAACCAGTGAAAAGCAAGTCGCCCCAATAAAAATTGCAAAGAGGAAACCCATGGTGTGAAGCGTGCCTTCCAGGGAATCACGAATAACCTTAAAACTTAATCTGCGATTCAAGGCTGCCA
>JAPUIL010000364.1 GCA_027297085.1 Verrucomicrobiota bacterium
TGAATTCGCTCCGGATCGAGGCCCCACTCTTCCGATTTTGAACGCACCAGACGAATGGCACGGTTGCCATCCAAAACCCGGGCATCGTGCCCGTAAGTTGGAGCCATCCGGTAGGTCAAAACAAAGGCGGCCGTTCCCCACTGGTTGAATCGTTCGGCAATTTCAATTCCCTCGGCGCCATACATCAGCATGATATTGGATCCACCCGGCGCGATAATTACGGCTGAGCCATTGCGTTGATCCTCGGATGGCAGAAACACAGTCAACAAGGGATTGTCCAACGGGCCATCGCCCTGAGCCAGCGGCACCTTACCAGGATCCCATAAGGGAAGATTGTAATTTTGCGCCGCTAAAAAACACGTAGAAAAAACAAGGAAAGTACCAATGATCCCGGAACGTTTAGGGGAAAAGATTGAGAGCGTCATCGAACGTTTAGCGTCCATTTACACCTTACTTAAGTCAAACGCTAATCCAGAAGGGTTCTCAGTTAAGCGCTTCCAAACGGTGATCCCCCTCGGGGTCATTCCTTGCAATCATGCATGCCAATGCAGGATTCCAGGTTTGACCCCTTGCTCGGAACCGTTCCACTAATCCATGATTGAAACCGGACTCAAATCGGCTTTGATCGACCCATTCAACATGGCCAGACGAAATAGAAGATCGAATAGTCCTCCCCGGGAAAGCAAGCACGCGGACATCTATGCTCCGCTCCCCAGAATGTCAGAAGAGGAGCTTTATGAGAAAATCGAAACGTTGGATAACCCGAACGTCCTGATTCTCGATTGCATTGAAGATCCTCATAACCTCGGCGCCTGTTTGCGCACAGCCGATGCGGTAGGAGTGATTGCCGTTGTGACCCCAAAAAATAAAGCCGCTTCCATAACCGGAACGGTTCGTCGCGTGGCCTCAGGAGGCGCGGAATCCGTGCCCGTGGTTCAAGTCACCAATCTGGCTCAATCCATGACTAAAATGAAAGAAGCAGGTCTTTTTCTGATCGGCACTTCGGACCAGGCCACTCAGGAGATTTACGATGTCAACCTGACCGGCGCGATCGGCATCGTCATGGGCTCCGAAGGAAACGGACTCCGACGTCTAACTATGGACACCTGTGACCAGCTTGTTAAGATTCCTATGGAAGGAACGGTACCGTGCTTGAATATCTCGGTGGCCACCGGAGTTTGTCTTTACGAGGTGGTTCGTCAAAGAAACCAAAGCCGTCGGTAATTTCAGCGTTAATCGATAAATATCAACTCGTTCGAAAGCAGCAGCACCTGAGCGTAAAGGCTCCATTCATTTAGAGGTTCAACAGCTTCCTCGGACGTTTCCTCATCGATACTTTCGGACTCCTGTAAAGGCGCAGCATCAAGGGCTGAAAGGGTTTTAGCATTGCGCACAAATTCCGTCCCATCTCGTAATTCGCTTGCCGCCGGGTCGCGTTGATAGACGACTCGATACAACTGCCTAATTCGCTCATCGTCATCGGCGATTTGACTGATACGTTCAGAAAGGTGCTTCGATTGCTCGATCGTAAACGGGCTATTCATCAAAAACAAGGCCTGCTGAGGTACCACTGTTTCAAACCGTCCCGGACTACTTGCTTCAGGGCTTGGATGATCAAAGGTTCGAAAGATCCCCGGCATATCCTGACGGTCAATGTAACTGTAAATGGTTCGCCTGTTTGTTGTGGGATCGGTTATATCCACAGGGATTCCTCCAATAGTGCGATCGAGATTACCGGCTACAGCCAGGAGCGTGTCCCGCATCGATTCGAAATCCAGCCGAGCCTTGGGAAAATAATGCCATAACAGGTTTCCTGAATCAACAAGTAGCCCGTCCGGGTTTGACGCACTTGACTGTTGATAGGTCCTGGAAAGAACGATCAACCGATGCAGGGCCTTGATCGACCACCCGGAATCAATGAAGGATGCTGCCAACCAATTAAGTAAATCAATGTGTTCCGGCTCGGGTGTTCTTACTCCAAAATCACTCGGCGTATCCACAATCTCCTTACCCATATGCCATCCCCATACGCGGTTCACAAATACACGTGCTGTCAGTGGATTATTTTCATCAGCTATCGCTCGAGCCAATTCCAGCCTCCCACTTCCCACAGAGAACGGCTCTCTTTCCGATCCAGACAGAATCTGAAGATACTGCCTCGGCACTTCTTCCCCGAGATTAGCCGGATCACCGCGATTATAGACAGAGGAGTTCTTCGGACTGGATACGTCTTCCAAAATATGGGCACGCATGGGCGCGCCGGGATGCGTCCAATCGAGAGCCTGAAGTTCTCCCGTTAAATCGCCTGTATCGCCGCCAATCCTTCGCTTGATCCATTTAGCAATTTCCTCCCGATCGGGATTGAGCGGTGTCCCTGGTTCCATGAAAAAAGCTCGTATCTCCAGAGAGCTTTCATCTTCTTCCTTTGCAGCGGCGGTGAACTGCTCGTTATAGAAAGCAACGCCGCTTTCCTGATCACCCTCACCATAATCGTTGAACCAGGCCAGCAATACCGGATGAGTCCGATTGTCCTCGTTCTCCAGAAAATCAATCCACAGTCGCAAAATTTCCGACTGAACTTTCTTAGAGCCGGCAAACACCTTAAAATCCTCTTCGTCCGTAATCGTTTTCCCTTCATCAACAGCACGCAAATAGTCCCCGGCCAAAGACCGCTCTTCTACTAGAAACGTATCGATCACTTCGTCAGACTTGATCTCTATTTCCCGCTCCAGTCGTTTTTTCTCTTCAAGATAAGCCTGAAATGCGTCTTCGTCCTCCGGATGTTGAATCACCGGTAAAATTTCAGGATCCAGGGATGAAGCAAAAATCCCGTGCAACGAGTAATAGTCGGCGGTCGGAATGGGATCGAACTTGTGATCGTGGCAGCGGGCGCACGTAACGGTCAGCCCTTGCAAACCGCGAGTTATCACATCGATCTGGTCATCAATAATAAAGTCCTTCCGCCCAAAAAAGGTGCGGCCCAAGGTGAGAAAACCCATGGCGGCCAAGGCGCTCTTATCTTCACCAAGGTCAAGCTGGTCTGCCGCGATCTGCTCGAGGATAAATTGATCGTAAGGTTTGTCCTCGTTGAAGGAGCGAATCACATAATCACGGTAAGTATAAGAAAAGGAATAACGGCCTCGTTTGAATATTCCCTTGGTATCCGCATACCTGGCGACATCGAGCCAATGCCTGGCCCACCGTTCACCATAAGATGGGGAAGCCAGGAGTCGATCCACCAGATGGGTATAAGCTTCAGGCGATTCGTCCGCCAAAAAGGTTTCCACATCCTCAAAAGTCGGAGGCAATCCGGTGAGATCGTAGGTAACCCGTCGTATGAGGGTTCGTTTATCCGCTCGTGCATTCAGACTCAAACCATGTTCTTTAAGTTTATGCAGAATAAACGCATCCATCACATTGATTGAAACATCTCTGTCCACCACCGGAACTTCGGGTTTTACCAGTGGTATAAATGCCCAGTGAGTATCAGCCGCAGACATATCAAATGCAGGCTCCACAGAAGTCGAAGTAGCCGAATACCCGATACCAGTAGCAACTAAGAAGCCAAAACCAAAAACCAGGTATGAAACCGCCTTACTCATCTCACTAGGCGATCAGCTCGTGAACCACATTTCCATGCACATCGGTTAGACGAAAATCGCGGCCCGCGTAGCGGAAAGTCAATCGCTTGTGATCGAATCCCATGAGGTGCAAGATCGTCGCATGAAGATCGTGCACATGAACGCGGTTTTCAACGGCGGCAAATCCGAACTCATCGGTCGCGCCATGGACGTAACCGCCGCGAATACCACCACCAGCCATCCACATGCTGAAACCATGGTTGTTGTGGTCCCGTCCGTTCACTTTTCCTTTGTTGGCGCCCGGCACCGCTAACTCAACCACCGGGGTTCGACCAAATTCCCCGCCCCAGATCACCAACGTATCTTCGAGTAGACCGCGCAGTTTCAGGTCCTTCAACAAAGCGGCGATCGGCTTGTCGCATTGTTCCGCCAGTTCCCGGTGCTTTATCTCCAAATCGTCATGATTGTCCCAGGGCTGACGAAATCCCGTCCACACTTGTATAAATCGCACACCCCGTTCCGCCAGACGCCGGGCAATCAGAAGCTGACGCGCTTGCAGTCCCTCGCCATACATTTCCCGAACGTATTTTGGCTCCTTCGATATATCAAACGCATCGGTCGCCTCCATCTGCATCCTGAAAGCCAACTCAAACGATTGAACCCGAGCATCAAAACGACCGTCATCCTGTCGTTTGGCGGCATGGTAACCATTGATCTTGTTTAGAAGATCCAGTTGTTCCCGCTGCGTCTCATAGCCAGTGTGGTGGTTTTGAATGTTCTCTAAAAGCTTGTCGATATCCTCATGCTTCGTGTCGACATAGGTACCTTGAAAGACACCGGGCAGAAATGCGTTTTGCCAGTTTTGCGCATCCGATACGGGGAACCCATTGGGGCACATGGAAATGAATCCGGGAAGGTTCTGGTTCTCCGTCCCAAGACCATAAGTCAGCCAGGACCCCATGCTCGGCCTCGTCACTCGCGATTCCCCGCAATTCATGAGCAACAAGGAAGGTTCGTGGTTGGGACGGTCCGTATGCATTGAACGAATCACCGCGATGTCATCAATACATTCACCAACATGAGGAAACAGCTCACTGACTTCGATCCCGCTTTTCCCGTACCGTTTAAACTCGAATGGGGAACCCATGGCTGCGCCTGTGATTCGCTCGGTTTTTAATTTTACCGGCAGCCTTTTCCCATGCCACTCCCTAAGCAAAGGTTTGGGATCAAAGGTATCCACCTGGGACGGACCTCCGTTCGCAAAAATGTGGATGACGCGCCTCGCTTTTGCCGGAAAGTGGGGAGCCCTCGGATCAAGGGTGGTTATGCCCTCACTTTGATTGCCCAACAGCTCTGATCCGAACAAAGATCCCAGGCTCATGGCACCGAATCCCATACCGCAACGGTTGAGGAATTCTCGACGGGTCCAGACAACTTCGCATTGGGGATGGTAGTTCATGGGTAGTGGTATAGCTTGCAGGGTACAACAGACTACGATATTTTGCTAAATCATAAATCAAAGTACGGCAAGAACTTCTATTTCTTCGAATTCGCCCATGGGTGTGCTATATAAACTGTAGGAGGGGCTTTACGCCCCGATTTCATTGAGAGCACGCGGTCGGCAGATCAAGTTCACGGAATCGCGGGATAAATCCACTCCTACAGTTCGAATCAGAACATATTCCTGGTTGAAGTTTTTTTCTCATAGGTTTGCAGCATAGAAGGAAGAGTCTAGCCCTACCGAGCAATCGCGGCGTAAAGCCCCTCCTACAGGATAACATCAAATCGCGTTCCGCTTAACCATCGCTTCGGTCAAGGCCGTGCCAAATCCCGGTTTTTCCGGAGGAAGATAATAACCATTCTCGAAGGGAGCGGTCATGGCTTCCATTAATTCGGTTCCTGAATCGTTCGTGCCAAAACTCTCCGCCCACTTGCATCGCGTAGAAGACAAACACAGAGGTAGTCCATAAAGGCTGCCACCACGATGAGGTGTAAATTCAAGGTCGTGCGCCGCTGCCATGGCACCGATTTTCCGAAGCGATGTGACTCCTCCACACCAGCTCACATCCGGCTGCAGAATATCGGCGGCATTATGACGAATCAGTTCAGCAAATCCGAAACGCGTATATTCATGCTCGCCGCTGGCAATTTTGGTGCTGTTTACTTCGCGCACTAATTGTGCGTAACCGATGAGGTTGTCAGGCGAAAGCGGTTCTTCGATCCAGTAGAGGTCCACATGCTCGAGCCGCTTTGCCATTTCAATAGTATAGTCCACATTGTCCCAACGTGAGCTGCAATCGATCATTAAAGAACTGTCCGGCCCGATGACTTTGCGCATATCTTCCAACCGTTTTACGATGCGTTGTTTACCTTCTTCGCCTTCAAAGAGACCGTCCTTGATCGGAACTTTAAAATGTCTCACCCCCATTTTGAGTGCTGCTTCCGTAGCCGTATTGTTCATGACGGTCTGATAGGTGGGAATGCGTTCCTTGGTGGTTCCACCAAGAAGTCGATAAACCGGTTGGCCAGCATGTTTTCCCAGGATATCCCAAAGGGCATTGTCCACTCCACTCAACGCCATGACAAAAACGCCCCGTCGACCATAAGCGTTGGACGAAGTATACATCTGATCCCAAAGCATCTCAACGTTGAGTGGGTTCGTGCCCACCAGCAGATTCCTGAGATGCCCGTGAATGATCTCCCTGGATACGCTTCCACCCGCTCCCAGCCCATAACCGGTAATTCCCTGATCGGTCTTGATGACCACCACAATAGCACTTGCCAGTTGTGCAAAAGGCCCGCGGTATCGCCAACGATTGGGATCAAAGTCCCCTTCAAATTCCGGTAGAGAGCCCTGATCAGAACGCTCCCAGAGTTTCACCGGATAAACATCCACCGAAACAATTTTGATCTTGGATTTATCTCCCATTTTTTGAGCGCTAAGCATGCCTGGTATTTGTATGGCGGAAGCAGCACCTGCAACTGCAAGATCGTGTATAAATTGACGTCGGTTCATGAGACAGAGTTATCACAAAAAAATCGGAACCTTACAAGCCCGGGCGTTCCTATTCTGAAATCATCCTAACGCTGCACGGGTTCTAGCCACCAGTCGGTTGTCAGGTTTTTCGGTGCCATCCAGCCAAAAGACACTGGCAGAAAGAAACCGGGCCCTAAGTTCTGGAGAGAGATGCTGATAATCCTCCAACATAGCGGAACTAAATTTATAATCGTGTGAATCGTTACCCTTGAGGTAAATCATACGCTGGGCTGCAGCAATGAAAGACTTGGGATCCTTAGTCTGCTCAAGGAATGCCAGAGTCTTTTGCGCGGCCAGTATCCGATTATTACTTACGCCTGTAAAAATGTCTTCCAGACTTGGTGTTCCCTCAGCCGGACTGAAGGTATCAATAGTAATGCCTTCGCCTATACCACCTGCCCGGCGAAACATTGTAAGGAAGGCAGCATTCTGCAGGAGCAAAAAACGTCGAGTCTCGTCGTTGTTTGTGTGCCGGTAAAGGTAATGCAATGCGTTGGAGGTCGTACAGGCATGCAGTGAAATAATAGCCGGCCTCCGCATCATCATCTCAGCTGCATGCTGAAAGATCGCGTCCCAAAGAGACTGTGGATCGATCCCGCCGTTGAGCAGATCAATAACGTTACGACTAGCATCCTGCCAATTGCCTTGGCGCAGGACGTTCAAAAGCTCCTGAGTAGCTTTGGGTTTGGTTTCCCCATGGCGCCAACCGGCTCGAATTTCTTTGAGCGCTTGAAGATTACTACGGCCGGGTCGATCCGCTTCATAATCATTGTCAGCGGGATTTCCTCCGTCGCGTTGAAGTAGTCCATATGCCAGCGAGCGTAACACCGGTTCGGCATGTTGCCAGCCAATGGTCTGCAAAGTCCTCCAACCATTCGCCACATAAATTGCTTTGTGTCCGATGTCCCGGAAATCGCGAGCGCCATAACGACAAAAAATATCGAAAAGTTCCTCGGTTCCCGCCGTGCGGGCAAGGCCGGCTATGGCAACATCTGCTTTGGCTTCGTCCCAGTGGTCCATAGCTTCGCTAAACATGGTTGAGGCCTTTGAGGTGGGAGGCACCAATCGTTCATCTACTGATTGCAGGGTCCAATCGCTTTGTGACGCATCTCGTGCCTGGGACGATTTGAAATAGTCGAGAGCCCAGAAAATGGGCAACCAGCGATCAGAGTCAGGGGAGTTTAGGCTGGCAAGATGGGCAGAGTTCACCACCAGAACGGCATGAAATTTGAAACCGACCGGTCGAGGCTGAATATTGCGCACTCCAGCCAGGAAAAGTGCGCTGAGCACTTCCCGATAAGTCGTCCCTCTTTTGATCCGGTGAGCTACCTCTTCCAACAATCGATTACGGGAGGTCTCTTCCAACAAACGAATCAATGGCTCAATATCCGAGCTGAACCGGACGAAGTTTGGTTGGATTTCCGACTCGGCGGCATGCAAACTCGGAATGTGCGGAAATAATCCACCATCACCTAATCCCCACAATGCTCCAGTGGCTGCGCAGGATTTTAGAAATTGACGGCGATTGGAAGGTGTTCTCATGACCGGCTCATCATCGACCAGAAGAGGTCATCTCGCAAGCATCAAACCGGGTCCGGTCATCAAAGATGGCAAATCAATAGGAACTTGTTTCTATTTTCCAGAAAGCTCTTGTAGTGGAATGGCTTCGCGAATCCGAACGTTATCGACATAGAGGTAACTTTCCAGTCCGCCAGACTGGAAGCCGAAGTTGTCTTTCTTTTCGGTCAGGCCGATATGTTTTCCGAGCACGGTTTGACCATCGACTTGCATCCTTAGAGAATCACCAACCAGCTCGATGACGACATGGTACCAGCGTCCTTCTTCTAATTTCAAAGGCACTTCATCCAATGCAGTGGTAGGTTCAGTCCAATTTCCCTTAAGAGGATTGAGCCCCTGATCGCGCCGTTCAGCTTTCATCTGATCCCGCTTATTTTTCTCTTTGATTTTGAAAACGGCAGCACTGTCGTATCGGATCACACCCTTAGCGATGTGCACCAGGTCCCAGTTTATTAACAACTGGTGAAACCCCTCCCCTTCGAGCTTCATGTCGTATTCGTAAATCACATTGTAGTGATCCAGGTAAATCTTCCGAAACGCCGTGTGATTATCCGCCGCCAACTGCCTGCCGCGTAGCGCACCATCCACGATCTTCCAATCCCCTCTCCCCACGGTAAACAGTTTCGGTAAGTCCTGTTGGTCAAAGTTCTCCTTTAACAGCAACTTACCCGGTGTGGATAGCTGATACTCAGTTTTTCCAATACCAGCCGAGGCAACAAATAATCCAGCCAAACAAAATAGGTATACTGTCTTCATTAATAGAGGTATTGGTATCTAGATTAATAGTGAAGATCGATGAAAAATGAAAAGAACAGCTGCTTACTTGGAGCTATAATCTAAAAATACTTTCTTTAATTCGCTTTCCTCACCTGCGAATTCGGCAATACGAGCTTCGGTATAATTTTCATACGGGTTGTTAACCATGGGCTTGAGCAATACCTTCACGGGTCTCTTCGATCAGCACTTGATCGTTCGTTTTCAAGCCATAGGCTTTTCTATCTCTTTCAGGTATGATAATCATTCACCCGGTCCGATGCTTAGGTCATAATTCATGATTACACGAAATACCGTAATTCAGGAATTCATACAGCAATACTTTAGGAGTCCATCTTTGAAAAGTTCTACCTATTTTCTCTTCCAGTTCTAGGAGTAAATGTTGTTCGCTTCGCTGTCGGCCAAGGCCTCGCCAGGAGGAGAAGCTTACACTATCGCATTGCGTGGGGCTAATGGAACGGAAGGTCTTGCCATTATCGAAATTTTTGAAGTTCCTGATTAATTCAAACTATTTCTCTGAATCCGGGTCGGGAAATATCAAAAAAAGGCAGGCCGTAATGGCCTGCCTTCCTTCTATCCTACCTGAATTAAGTCCTAATTTGATCCAAATAATTTTTAATTATTTACTGAAAGATTTGAAAATTCCGCATAGGCAAGCGTCCCTTCCTCATGCGAAGTCAGCGCCATTCCAAACAAAACCGTATCCGGCAGATCCACGGTGTTCTCATCCAAGAAGCTCCAGTCATTACCATTCTGAGAATAGTAAGCTTGTAATAGATTGCCTTGCCGGGTCACCTTCATCCAGACGGGATCCACGAAGTCCTCGTGCATGGACCAATCGGAGCCACCGGCGACGACGGTCCGGCTCTGGTACACCAGTCCTACATTCTGAGCCATGAATATGGAAAAGTATAACGAGTCGGGTTGGACATCACCACGAATCATGAGCCCGGCTTTGGTCCAATCTTGAGCGGCCACCAGACTCTCTAGCTTCGCCACGCCTTCAAAGTCTCCGGATACCTCACGGAATACATAGTGAAAGGCATCATGGATATGTCCAATATCCCCACCACTAGCTTCAATGAGGAAAGTGTCCGTCTGAGAATCGTAAGCGGCGTCCCCATTGACTCCTACTTTTCCAATATCTGTACTGATGAATGTCTCCGTGGCGGACTCAGACTGAAGTTCAACAATGTTGAGTTCACCAAAATCGGCCATCACAGAATCATTCTCACCATGAGCAGCAACAGCCAGACCGATGAAGATGGTGTCAGAAAAGTTTAGGATGTCTTCAGAAAGGAAAGACCAGTTATCGCCGTCTTCTGAATAATACGCGCTGATGTAAGTACCTTCTTTGATTAGACGCAGCCAAACAGGTGCGGCCACATTTCCTTTACCGGACCGTGTCGTTCCGCCACCCACATCATGGCGGCGTTCTAAGGCCACCCCTTTGCCAGCAGAAACAGTCAGGAACGCATGCCTGGAATCTTCACTTGAAGACTCGCGAATCATAATACCGGCCTTACCAAACTCATCTCCAGCTGTGAGAGAGCTAACTTTTACAGTGGTTTCTACATCACCGGTTACTTCACGGTAAACGTAATGAAAATCATCCTTCGTGCCCCATATCTGACCACCAGATGCGGACAGACGAAACATGTCATTGTCGCTGTCGTAGCTGGCGGTGCCTCCCAGGTTCCCGGTGCCAATGTCGTCTACACTGAACGTCTCGTCAACCGGTCCAGTGGGGATGGAATTCGTTGAACCGGGATCGGGATCGGGAGGATCGGGATCGGGAGGACCGGGATCGGTGGTTCCAGCCGCGGTCACATTTGAGGCGGTGTTGCTATAACCTGATGCCGTTGACTGACTGAAAGCATACACGCGATAGGTATATGGCGTCGATGGTTCCAGTCCTGTATCGTCGAAAGTCCTTTTGTTCGCCGGCAATTCCGCTACTTGGACGAAAGCCTCTCCCTCCTTTTGCCGCTCCACGCGATAACCCACATCACTGCTCGCGTGCTCAACCCAATAAAGAGATATGGACGAGGCGGAATTGGTCTTGACGGTTAGGTTGGAAGGGGCGGCAATAGTTGCATCGGGGTTAGGAGTAGGGTCAGGATTGGGATCATCCGGAATGGTAACTTGCTGGCTATTGGAAGCACTTGAAGACCCGGCGTTGTTATAAGCGAAGATGCGGTAGGTATAATCGGTGCCACTGGTGACTGAGGCATCTGAGTAATTGGTGGTACCGGCTACCGGGCTCGCAATCGACTGAAAGGTTCCGGTTCCGGTTCGGCGTTCCAGACGAAAACCAGATTCATCGGAAGAATTATCGCTCCATGAAAGATCCACCTGTGAGCTGGATGCTACCGTTGCCACCAGTCCGGCCGGAGCATTTGGAATAGTTTCGGTAGGCCCTGGGTCCACTGGTCCTGAATCCACAAATTCGAAAAAATTCACGAAGTTTGGTGATATGTGATTTTCGCCTAAGAAGATAAACTTATTATTGTCTAATTTGAGATCGGAACTCTTCGTCCAATTGCTCCAGGTGACATTCTGTCTTCCAGTAGTCCAATTCCAGATGTCTACCCAGAGCCTGTGGTAAGTATGTGGCCCACCGGTATTGTTGAAGTGTACGGAATCCCAGATCCAGGGAGACTGATTCCCCCTAGCCGCTACTCCCGGTTGTGAGTAAAACCAGACTTCGTTGACGGTTGAATCGCGGGTGATGTTAAGCGTATCGCCCATCCAAAGAATCTCAGACCACCCTCCGGTTAATTTGTAAGAAGGTTGTGCCGTCGTCCAAGTGTATATCATATTACCACTAAAGCCGGAAGGCGGCTCGTTAAAAACACAATTGAATCGAAGCCCGTTGCGGTACTCGTACCAAGGAGAAAAAGCGGCGGTTATAATGTCAGTAAAGGTGCAATCAGTAACTGATTGGTAGGTCCCCGATTCGTTGAAACAATGCCAACCGGCAAAGTTTTTTGCCCCTGGCAAACCTTTCATCGAACCATTCACACTTTGGTCAAACCCTATAAAAGTACAGCCCCTTGCTAAATGGTTTTGATTAAAAGTAAGACCCGTTGCAAAGTCGGTATTCTTGGCAGTGTTATAAATCGCACTTTCAAGAGAAGCATTCGCGCTATCCCTGATTACGGTATTAACTAATTCCATATCGAAGGAACCGCTAACAGTGGAAGAATTACTAGGTCCGAGGATACAGTCTTTAACGAGGAACTTCCCATGTCCGAAGCCACCAGAATAAATAATTTCCCCTCGACAGTTGGAAACAACAACCGTGTCAATGACCGTATTTTTCGAACGAGTATTCGAGAATCCCGCAAAGAACTTGTGCGATATGTCCCATTCGGTTTTCTTAGCAGAGAGCGATTGCCATGCCTTGCCTGTATTAACCGGGTTAGCCCCCATATCCCAGTTCATATTGCGAACCGTAAAGTTCTGGATGTCCTTAGGCAGGAATACAAAGTATCGACGGGCGTTTATTTCGGTTCCATTTCCATTGAGAACGCTGAGATAATCGGTAGCCGGTTCCTTGCCCCAGAGGTAGAGATTAACAAAGGTGGTAGGTACTCCTCCGGAAGCATCGCC
The DNA here is from genome assembly GCA_027297085.1 of Verrucomicrobiota bacterium. Taxonomy (GTDB): domain Bacteria; phylum Verrucomicrobiota; class Verrucomicrobiia; order Opitutales; family UBA2995; genus UBA2995. Next base: position 12,586 of record JAPUIL010000364.1, read on the forward strand.
CAGGAAGGTAATGTTATCGGAGGTGATGGAAAATAGCACACTGGTTGCGCTCTCACCAAACGCCAGGGTAGGAATGCCGCCGACAATATCGACATCGCCATCCGTCGGCCAGATGTCCCAGGTCCCGGCAGGGAAATAGATGATTCCCCCGCCTGCTCTATTCGCATCCGCCATGGCGTCAAGAGCTGCCTGATAGTCGTTGAGCCCGTCGCCGGATATGGCCCCGTAGGTGGTAACGTCGTAGGTACGTTTTTTACTGGCTGCCAGAGTGCCGGTGGTTGCGGCTCCGTATTTCCAGGTAGTAAAGGTCGGGACTGCTGCGTTGCGTTTATGCTCGCTTAAGTTTAAAACTGACGCGACGCGGTAATAATAGGTGGTGGCCTCGGCCAGTCCGTCGAGGTCGACGTAGTTGTTTGCATTGATACCCAAGAATCGGTAGGTTCCTGCTGCTGTGTTGTCGGCGGCTTGGTTGTTCGTCAGGTCAGTCGGATCGGTAAATGCTGGAGTCGTGGACCGTTGAATAATCCAGGGATTACTCCAGGTGGTATCGTCAGACCAAGTGAGTTTAACATGCTGGTATCCGACTTCCGCGGTCGTAATGGAGTACTCGGGTAAACTGGCTGGGGATTGAGCGGAAGTGAAGGTTGGCAAGCTCGCCCCCAGGCAAAGGAGCAAAGTTAGGACTTGTTTAATATGTGTGTGCATTGCGTTCGAAATCTTCGGTCGCAAAGGTCACACACCTGCTCTACTATGTCATAAAGCCCACGGTTCTGACATTCCTTGTTACTGAGTTTTTACAGTGAATTGTAATTTTTTTTTATAAGACCCGCCTAATTGAGTCGTATGTAAATCAGCCTTTTACATATGCCCTATATAAATTTCATTTTAAATTAAAATAAGCACCACTCGGTAAGGTGATGCTTATCGATAAAATACTTAGGTAAAATACCCTAGATTTCTACGGGTTTATTTTGAGTAGTTCCACTTCAAATATCAGGGTAGCACCCGGGCCAATTGCCCCACCTGATCCCCGATCGCCGTAGGCGATGTCCGAAGGCATATAGAGACGGATCTTTCCTCCCTCTCCCACTAAAGTGAGTCCTTCACTAAATCCTTTAACGACGCCGTTGAGTGGAAAAGTCACTGGTTCCCCACGCTGGACAGAGCTGTCAAAGACAGTGCCGTCAATCAATGTGCCGTGGTAGTGAACATTCACACTGTCTGCTATCGTGGCATACTTATCGGACCCTTCCGTGAGGATTTCATAACAGAGTCCTGAATCAGATTTCAGGATTCCTTCCTTCCCATCCAGGGATTTGATAAAGGCTTCACCAGCAGCTTTGTTTACAGTGATCTCAGAATCCTGCCGTTCTTGAGCTCGGCGGGATGCTTTTTCATTCAGGATTTGGAAGGCCTGATCCCTGAAGCCATCTAAGTACTCGGGTTGATCCCCACTGGCAGCAAGGCGAACCCCGGCCAGGATCTGTTCAACTTCATCTTCAGAGTAAGATTTCATCCTCAGGTCAGACCCGACGGAATACCCCAACGCACGGTGGATTTTTTGGTTTTCGGTGAGGGTTTGTGACATAGTAGTTTCTGGCGCAGATGTTTCTTCAGTCGAAGGGGTCTCGGAAGATGGTTTTTGGCTGCATCCAATGGTCCAAAGGAGAAGCGTGCAGGAAGCTGCCAACACAAAGAGTTTGGAAAAAAAGTTTAACAACATTGAAATAGGGTTAGTAATTAGCATTGAAACAAAGGGTTGCAGGAAAACCTACTCCGAGGCGGAGTAAAGGTATTTCTTCCGGGAGAGATAGAAGAGACACAATCCGCCCTGGTAAATAAGCACAGTCACTATCACGGCGATATACGTCGTATAGTAAGTGACTTTCAACAACTCCTCAATCAGGTAAGTATCGGGGTTGATGGAGAGTATCAGGTTTTTGAATTCGGGTGATAATCGCCCCCAAGGATCGGATGGGTCAAAGCGAACTATATTGTTATAACAATAGCTCCACAGAACTATTATTAAATATATCTGGCTACCGGCTAACCAACGAAAGGCTATTATGTTCTGCTTTTTTAACAGCTGATTGCCGTGAAGTTCCATCCATCCTCCCACGGCAATAGCCACGCCTACGGAAAATCCGAACAAATCGCCAAACAGAAGCACAACAATTGCACACAGCCCTGCAAATCCGACAATGCTCCAACCATTGATCCGCGATAGTTGAATTACCCGGCGAATTCTTTCTTCCGAGGTTGCTTTCCCCTTCATGTGCCGAGAGGATTCACGAACGTCATCAAATGGCAATTCAAGATCCATGAAGCGGTTCCTCTACCCTTTCCTAATCGGTTTATTTTGCTTTTTTTCCTTTGTTTCACAAACCGGTGCGTTTGAGCTCCCCAAAAAAAAGGCCATCTCGCTAAAACGCGTAGGGAAAATTAAATTTGGCCCTATCGATGAATCGTCCGGACTTGTTCGGAGCAGATTGTGGCCGGAATGGATGTGGACCCACAACGATTCGGGAGACGCTCCGCGTATTTTCGCGGTCTCAAAAAATGGTTCTATCATTAAACCGGACTGGTATGAAAAGACCTATGAGGGCATTGTCATCCCGGATGCAGTTAACATCGACTGGGAGGACATCGCAACGGACGACAACGGGTACCTTATTATAGGAGCCTTTGGGAACAATTCAAATGATCGTCGAGACTTGGCGGTATACCTGGTGCCGGAACCGAATCCCACGAACCAAATCGCTACCGGCACTTTTCAGAAAATTGCCTTTCGCTACCCGGACCAAACGGAGTTTCCTCCAGAGAAGAACATCTTCGATTGCGAAGCTCTGTTTTTTGCCCGTGGAAAAATCTACCTGCTTACCAAACACCGTGCAGATACATTCACCACGCTCTACCGTTTCGATACCTTGAATTCAGACACGCTCAATATCCTCACTCTTTTGGATACGTTTGACATCAAAGGTCAAGTGACTGCTGCCGACGCCTCCGAAGACGGGAGCAAGTTGGCTGTGCTAACCTACAATCATGTTTGGCTCTTTGAAACCGATTCAGCCAAAGATGACTACTTTCGAGGCAACATTTCCTGGGCACCGCTGAACAAATTCTCGAGTAAGCAATGTGAATCAATATGTTTCTGGGATAACAACCTCATCTTGGGTAACGAACAAAGGGATCTATTCGAAATCAAGCCATCCGAGCTGTATAAATTGCACCCTTAGGGCGAGATACCGCGTCTTGGAGGGGACTTGTATTTTTAGCAAGCTTGATCAATGCTAGGAATTTTAACTCACCCGATTTTCAGGCTCATCTATGGACCTAAACACACTGATCTACGGACTAGGCATCTCAGGATTATTTGCATCCCGCGCTTTTATCCCTGCCTTCATCTCTTCGTTCATGCTCCGCTACGGGGAGTATTTTCCAATTCTGAAGGATATCGATTTCCTGCAAAAAGTAGGTGGAGGCGAGCCAAGCTGGTTTACCAACGGGTATGTGATTACCGCCCTCGGAGTATTGTCCATTTTGGAAATCGGGGCGACCAAGATTCCCGAAGCTGAAGAAGCTCTCGAAAGCGTAAACAAATATCTCAAGACTGGAATGGTTGCGGCTACATACTTCGGATTTATGAGTACGGCTGATAAGGGCTTCATCGAGGGCAACTTAATGGTGATGCAGGCGGGATTTATGTCAGGAATTTGGGGCACAATATCAACGGCAAACACCTACCTATTTGCCAGTCTGCGAAGCTCTATTCTGGAAGTATTATTCGAAGCAGACCAGGACGACGATCTCGGCCTGCGCAAACTAATAAGCTGGGCCGAGGACGGCTGGGCAGTGATTGGTTTCTTCTGGCTGATCATTTACCCAATAGTAGTCCTGATCATTCTGGGAGTTATTTTTGGAAGCGCGTTTCTCCTGAAAAAACATTACGATCGTAAGGAAGAAAAATCCAAAATCGATTGCGGCGAATGCGAGGCGACGAATTATCCATCCGCCACAGAGTGCCATAGCTGCCATGCGCCAGTCGCAAGCCCGGTTAAAGTCGGCCTGTTTGGTCAATCCAAATCCGATCCTGCAGAGGATGTTGCCAAACACAAACTAAGGCTGGCCGAAAAGAAGCGCTGTCCCGCATGCGCCACAAGGCTTTCGGAAAGGAATCCTCACCAAACGTGCGATACCTGCGGGCACGAGTTGTTCAAAAATTCAACCATTGCCAAGGACTACTTGGGCATGGTGGCAGGACGCCTGCCACTCGTCCTGATTATCTCATTGGGATTGAGCTTCATTCCGTTTCTTGGCCTCGTAATCGGTGTTATTATTTACCGGATACAACTAGTAGCCCCATTTAGAAGGTACATACCCTTGCACCGAAGCCTTTTTATCAAGTGGATGATACGCCTACTATTCTTCGTACTAATAGCTGTTCAGTTGATTCCAGGAGTCGGAGGCATAGTTGTGCCGATCATGGCTATCATTAGCTATATGGCCTACCGTGGATCATTTGTTAAGGGCCTCAATCTGTCCGTCTAAACTGGGAAATCAGCTCCGCAAAGTCCGTTTTAGGAGAACCCCAAACGGGTTCGTTTAAATAGTTTATAAAAAACGGGATTCTGTTCTACAGAAATTGAACCGTCCTCAATAAACGAATCAAGTGACAGGGAATAGAGCCCTTGAAATGATTCAAATTAGACCATATACACTCAACGACTGGGATGGCATCTGCCGAGTGCACGATCGATCCCGTCCCCTGGAATTACAAGGTTCCTGTGACGAAAGAGCCTTCATCCCACTCAATGATGATCCCGAAAGTTCCGCCTTGCATCAGTGCCGTCTTCTGGTCGCATGCGAAGGAGACAAAATCATAGGATTTACCGGATCTCATGAAGATTTTCTTGGATGGTTATATCTGGACCCGGATTTCACAGGCCGAGGGATTGCCAAGCAACTCCTGAAGGAATGTTTGAAATACATCGGCCCCCATGCCTGGACCGTTACTTTAGCCGGTAATAAACGAGCCAAAAAACTTTATGAAAGCGCGGGTTTCACAGTGAAAAGCTCGTTCCTCTCAGACGACGAAGGATTCCCCTGCAGAGTTTATAAAATGAGCCGGGACTAGTTCTCAGGCATCGGCTCCGCCTGAATACCAATGACGCAGGCAAGTGGCCGTCTCCCGCGCATGCCCGTATAGGATTTTAGTCCTTTGGGATTCTCTCCCAATACGAGGGTGGTTGCTTCTTCCGCGTCCAATTGGCCACCAAAACGAACACCCTTCTCAATTGCAAATATTCCTAGGCCAACTGGAGAAATGTTTTCAAATGCCATTAACCACATAACTTTAGTATCCGGATCCACTCCAATTAATGTTCGCGACGTTTGCTTATCAACACCGATAAAGCTTCCCCAGTTCAGCCCGCCTTCATTAACCAGATAGGCCTGAAGGCCAATACCCCAGAAGGCCTGTTCCAACACATCGGCGGAAGGTGGACTCTTAGTTTCAAGGTGGGAGTTCATTTCCTCATCGAACCATAAGAGGTAAGACTTAGGATCCACATGACTTGTGTAGCCCCCAACTACAAGTGTCTCCATAGAATCTACTTTCATGCCTGGTAATGATTGGTACCACTCGTGAGGAGAATACAGCGTCCCATTCATAATGACCTCTGTTTTAAAGGACCTTCGCTGCACATCGATTGGCAACAATGTGTAATGCCTACTCCTCAAGGACTTTGGATAAAACGGTCGAACAAAAAAGTGTACGCCAGGCTCATCTAAATGAATTTCGGCCACCATATATTTCCCACTCCCAGTAGAAACATCAGCCCAGATCCCGCTCTCATAGAAAACTCCTTTATAAATTTCCGTTCGTTCCATTGGTTCCGGAAGCAACCGAATGTAAAAGTGCCAGTATAATAGCCCAATTACTAGGGAGGCGACCACACCGATAATCAGGAAAATCGCTAAGAGCTTCTTTATCATATCTTAACTATTAAACAGGTCTATTTGTGTAACTGCAGGTTTCTCTAACTCTCGGGGCCAATCAGGCAGTGTAACATTCAGGCCTGCCTCTATTAACATTTCCACAAAACGCCTTCCCAAGCGAGGGACATGCAAGTCATCTGGCATGTGTGTAAAAAAGTAGGGCTGCAAGCCACCGTCAAGCCATTGCATGATGGGATCCACCCAATCTTGAAGAAACTTTGCCGTCATTTCCGAATTTGGATGAGCAACAAAACGTGTAAACGGGTTATTTGATGTTGCCACTTTTTTCACCGGAAGGTTCGGTTTTCGGCGCTGTGCATCTACCGTTTCCTGGTCGGTGGACTTGCAGGCAAGAACAGTGCCCGTGTATCAAAGATTACACGATCCACATCCAAACTCCTTAAGGATTGATTGAAATCCTGCTCCTCGCTGTTACCTGAAAAAATACGGATTCCGAACCTCGACAGCGTAGTGATAATCTT
>JAPUIL010000365.1 GCA_027297085.1 Verrucomicrobiota bacterium
CGGCTGAAACTTTTTAAGCCTGAAGAGCGCATGATGAACTAAAGGCTGAAGGATGAAGGTTGAAGGTTGATTTGTGAAAGGTCTAAAGTTGAAGGACTAAAGTGAATTCTTACGAAAATCCGGAAGAACAGCTCTTCCAAAAGTGCCTCGAGCTCCCGCCCGGGGAACGGGAGCAATACGTCAAAGACTCCTGTCCGGACGATCCGGAGCTGAGGGATTCGGTTTTGAGTTTACTGCGGTCCCACGAAACAGCTGGCGGATTTCTTGAATCCCTGCCCGAAGAGGATTCGGCCAAAGTGGCTGAGCGCCTTCAGCGTATAGCTCCGTCCGAGGAAAGCCCGGGAGATCAGATCGGGCGGTACCATTTACTGGAACTGATAGGCGAGGGCGCTTGGGGTTCGGTATGGATGGCTCAACAGACGGCGGACAACGAGGCAAAGTGGGCAGGCCTGGCATAAACGCAGCTGTTCGCGCAGGTCGATTTTAGCCTTCATAAGGGCAATTTTGTAACGTCACTTTTTGTGAGCATATGAAAATCTATTCTGACATTCCAAACTCATTGCTTTTTGAACAGATAAGACCCGTCCATTTGAAGGCGTTTGAAACGTTTGGGTAAATATTGCTCAGACTCGGGATTCCTCTCCCAACGGAAATATCCAGTTACTTCTTTTGGGTAACTTCTTCTCTCCTCTTTTTCGCGCCCTTTGGCGTCTTTCGTAGCAGGCTAAACGTGTAAGATAATTTTTCCAAAATAAAATGAGACTTATTGGGAGAGAAAAGAGCATGAGTGTGTAGAAACCATTAACCCCATATAAAAATGAAACACACACTTAAAAATACAATAATCGCAATCGCAATCATCAGTGCTCCTTTGGCTTCTTTCGCCGCTAATGAGGACACTTCCAAGTCCGCCAGATTCGATCTGCCGACTTACACGATCGAAGACATCGCTTCACTTCCTGAACCCACACATAATCCCATCCCTTCGGTCAAAAGCCAGTTTGTAGGATTGACCCTGAAGGTGAAATTCACGGTGAATACTAAGGGACAACCCGAAAGTGTTCGTTTGGCAAAGCCGCTGTCCAGCTACAGTGACGTCGAAAAAATGACCTTCGCCAGCCAGTTACAAGAACAGGTCAAAAATTGGAAATTCGAGCCTGCCATCGACACCAACGGTAACGCCATCGCTGTTAAAGTAATCATGCCCGTGCAAGTGATTAAGAAAGGTAAAGCAATATCCGCCCTGGCCTCCCTGGTCTTGGATACAGGAAAGCAAGATCGTTCATAAAACATTTACTATGTAGTAGTAGTAATATTCATAGAGAATAAGGGGTGTTCCTTCGGGGGAGCACCCCTTGTCTGTTTTATCCAATACGATAAAATTAACAGTCCTTCAGAGTTCTTCGAACCGAAATGTTGCAGGGTTTTTTAGAGGTGCACAGGCATCTTGCCTGTGTATTGGCAATAAACATACGCCCTGTTTGGTGGGGCGAGTATTTTCGACGGCTAACTCCGTTTTAAAGGTGCGCTACGACCGCTTTCAACCGAGGCATCGAGTAAGGCTTTAAGCTCTCGAACTATATCCGGATGTTTGAAATAGAGATTGTTCGTTTCGCCGGGATCTTCTTCCAGATTGTAGAGTTGGGCGGGAGCTTCTGGAGCGGATTCCGGAAGAATGTATGGTTTAAGATTTTCCCTGGACTCGTAGTTGTTTCCACCCGAACCCTGGTGGTCGAGGTACTTCCACTTTCCACGGCGGATGGCGAGTTCGAGTTTCATGGTTTGGTGCAGGGTGAAGGGGCGGATGGTTTTGCCGTGGTCCTCACCGATCAATGACGGCAGGATATTGAAGCTGTCTTCCGCGGCGTTTAGCGGCAGTTCGTAATCTGTGATAGCGGCACAGGTGGCCATGATGTCGGTCAGGCAAATGGTTTGATCGCTTTTAGACCCAGGTTTTATTTTTCCCGTCCAGCGGGCAATGAAAGGAACGCGGTGACCACCTTCCCATTGATCGCGCTTCATGCCACGCCAGGGCCGGGCGCCGTCGTGACTATGGTCGGCGCGCATATTGACGACGGATGTGACCTCCGGCCCATTGTCGCTTGTAAAGATGACCAGAGTGTTGTCTGCAATTCCTAATTGATTGAGCGTCTTCATCAGTTCGCCGACAATATGGTCGAGCTGAAAAATAAAATCTCCATGCGGGCCAGCATCGGTTTTCTCTTTGAAATCATTTCCGGGAAACGAAGGGAGGTGAACGGCCTGAGTAGAATGAAAGAGAAAGAACGGCTGGTCCGGACGGGTCTTCACATGATTCTCCAGGAAGGTTTTGCTCTTTTTAAGAAACAGCATGTCCACCTCCTCAAGATCGAAGTCTGGTGCGATCATGCCGCGTCGGTTGTCACGGGAATAAGGATGAACCGGTAATCCTGCCGCCTCGCGATCAAGTAGTGCGGTAGGTGGCACGGGTATGCGATCACCATCGATGAATGCATAGAGCCAGTCCGTGGTAGGGCAGCAAGCAGTGCCGAAAAAATGGTCGAATCCGCGATCCAATGGTCCGTCTTCCACTCGTTTCGAAAAGTCCACGAGATTTACCCGTGCGACTCCCTCCGAAGGCTCACGCCAATCGCTTTGTTTGGGAATTGATGGTATCTCGATTTCATACACGGGCTGGCCGTCCGAGGTTCGGAAGGTCATGCCAATATGCCACTTACCATACATGGCGGTGGCGTAGCCTTGATTACGAAGTATCTGGGGGAGGGTAAGTTGATCCTCAGTGATCAGGCAGGGACCACCGACACCGGTGAAGACACCTTTGTAATTGATACGAAATGCCATGCGCCCGGTCAAAAGACTGTAGCGGGTAGGCGTACAAACTGTGGAGGGTGAATGCGCATCGGTGAAGCGGATACCTTCGGCGGCCAGCCGGTCGAGGTTGGGTGTAGGAACTTTTGACTCGGGATTATAAATGCCCACATCACCGTATCCCAAGTCGTCTGCCAAAATTAGAAGTATATTCGGTTGGTCGGCAGCTTTAGCCGCGGTGGCGACGAGGATCGATAGAACAGCGTAAGGAAGGGAACGGAGTTTCATAGTTAAGTAATTCTTTTTGAACTTGTTATTCCCCGGTGCTTGCGTCGGGGTTGATGATGGAAAAGTTTGATAACCGAAGGTTCTTCATAGCTGTAGGAGGGGCTTTATGCCCCGATTTCATCGTACAGCCTCGGAACGATCGGGGCATAAAGCCCCTCCTACAAATGAGTTGTAATTAATGGAAAAAGGTCTGGGCGGTATTCAGTCCTTCCTGCATGGTGGTTTGCGCAATGATCGTGATTTATGTATTTAAATACCCCGCTGCCTGCGGCGGGGATCTTTATTGTCCGGTCCCTACGGATTCCGTCGATTTTTTAATAAGCTTGTTTTTCTACCACGGGACGGAGTTCAAAGGCTGATTAACAAAAGAATGCAAGCGATTAATGTTCAATCTCTTTATTACGGGCCAGCGATTAAAAATAAGGGACAGTCTAATAATATGTTTGACAGAGAGAGGATTGTCTGGGAAGGGTTGTCGGTATGAGAACGGCGCGACTCAAGGTGCAGGGACGAAGTGCAGTGTATCATTGCGTGACTCGAGTGGTGGCAAGAGCGATGCTCCTCGATAAGCATGCCAAGGAAGTATTGCGCAAACAACTTCATTACATGGCCGAATTCTGTGGTGTAGAAATTCTTACTTACTGTATCATGACCAATCACTTCCATGTTCTTGTCCGAGTGCCGAAAAAAGTAGAGGTCAAGGATCTAGATCTGGTTAAGCGTTTTTCTTTGTTGTATGGAAAAGAAAAAGGGCGGGTTGAGACACTGGAAGCCTTGCTAAAAAAAGGTGGAGAGGATGCAGAACTGGAACGGGAAAAACTACTGGCGCGGATGGGAGACATCTCCTTATTCATGAAGGAGTTAAAACAGCGCTTCAGTATCTGGTATAACCGCAGCCATAATCGGTACGGCACCTTGTGGGCTGAACGTTTCAAGAGCGTATTGATCGAAGATACTGCTCCCTGTTTAAGAACGGTTGCAGCCTATATTGACCTCAATCCGGTACGGGCGGGATTGGTGGAGGACCCCAAAGACTATCGTTATTGCGGCTACTCCGAAGCCTTGGTGGGTGAACCTAGAGCCCGGTCAGGCATCTGCAAATTACTCCATGAAAAGAATATCAATACAGCCCTGGCCGATTACCGGAAAATTCTCTTTCTAATGGGTTCCACGACTTCTACGGAAAGTCAGAAGGTCATGGATCGGGAAACAGTCAAAAAGGTTGTTGAAGCGGATGGTGAACTACCCATTGCACAGGTATTGAGATTAAAAATACGATATTTTACGGACGGTATGGTCTTGGGATCGAAAGATTACGTAAACCAGATATTTCAAACTCACCGTGACCTGTTTGGGAAAAACCGTAAATCGGGAGCCCGGGCGGTTCGAGGATTACAGAATTCTGGTCTAACAGTAATTCGGGATTTACGGAAAGAAGTGTTTACCTAACGAGTGTGTGCTCGGAGGACAAACCCAGGTCGTTGTCACGAATAGTGCGCAGTTTACTGGCAAGCTTCGCTTTAAAGGCCGCAACGATCCACTCGTAATCGGGATTCTCAGCAAGGTTGGTGTACTGCTCGGGATCGTTTTGGATATCGAAGAGTTCAATGCCGTCGGAGGCGTCTTCGTTGTATTGAATGTATGAATACTCCTGTGTGCGTAGGAGAAAGCCCTTGCGCATCGGAGCGACACAGAACGCGGCGTCGCGCACTTCGAAGCTTGAGTCGTCCAGCATGGGTGAGAGGTCTTTGCCTTGGGTGGCTTTCGGGAAGTCCAATCCACAGAGTTTGGCGGTAGTAGGGTAAAGGTCGATCAGCTCGGTAAGCGAGTTGCAGACCGCGGGTTCTTTGCCTGGTACGCAGATAATGAGCGGCACGCCTGCAGATACGTCGCGCAGGCTAACCTTCGACCAGAAGTCGTGCTCGCCCAGGTGGTATCCGTGGTCACTGGTGAAGATGATGATGGTTTCGTCCTCGAGGCCGGCGGCTTCCAGGGCATCGAGCACTTTACCGACTTGGGCGTCCATGTAGGCGACCGAGGCATAGTAACCACCCAACAGTTTCTTTTGGCGACGGATGTCCATCTCCATGCCCTGACTGGTTTTGTAATTGATACCGGCAGTGGGAATGTCGTCCCAGTCGCCCGGTATTTTTTCGGGCAGGACCATCTTACTGTATGGCAAGTAGGGAGGGAAGTAGGAGGCAGGCGCTACCAGGGGCACATGCGGCCGTACGAATCCAACACCGAGCCAAAAGGGTTCGCCCTTTCGCGATCCGGAGTTCTTATCGAACTGTTGTATGAGTTCCACTGCCTTGGCCGCGGTTTTGCCATCGGAGTGAACCAGGTCATCGCCATCGGCTTCCACCACCACAAAGGTGTTTCCGCCCACTGCAGGCTTTTTACCATCGGGATTATTTTCCAAAGTTTCGGCATTGCCAGAGGCCGCCCATTCTGGTCCCGGGCTATTGAACCTTTCCGTCCAGGAAATAGGGTCATCGGCTCCGTCGCTGCCTTCTTCGATGCCACCGGGGACTCCCATGTGATAGATCTTACTCACGCGTGCCGAGTAGTAACCGTTGTCTTTGAAGAGTTGTGCCCAGGTTTGCCGATCGCCGATCTTGGGACGCGGACTTTTGTATCCCAGCACCCCGGTCGCATGCGGATAATAACCGGACATGAAGGACGCCCGGGAAGGTCCGCAGTAACTGCCTTGGCAATAAGCCCGGGTAAATCGCACGCCTCTTTCTGCCAACCGGTCTATGTTCGGCGTCTGGCACACGGTGTTTCCGTAACACGACAATGCCGAGTAGGTCAGGTCATCTGAGATGATGAATAAAACGTTATATTTACCGTCCTCGGGAACGGCTTGTAGAGAGGTGACCCAAGCTGCTGCTGCCAGAGAAATTGTGAGCCAAATTTTGCTATTCAATACTATGGAGGATTTATGCGACGGTTTCCAGCTATTTATCAATATTCTGACCAGGCTACATTACCGACCTCGGACATAGGAACGCAGGCCTGGTATTTACCCGGGACCGGATCGTACTGCGTTACGTTCTTACAAACCTCCTCCGAGGTGAAATAACCGAGGAGTGTCATTTCGCGTAACTTCCTCAAAAACGATTTGCCGGCTTTGCTATCTGTAGAGGCCAGTTTTGTCATGGCTGTTGCCTGGTCATCTGATGATTGATCTTGAAAACCTCCGCTTTTCAATTGAGCCAGGCCTTTCGCGAACACAGCCTTTTCCTCCTCATCCATGAACTTGCCGTAGAGGATATCGATAAACTGAGGGACACCCACATCCTGTGCTCCGGGTGTATCAGTTCGCGGGAGAATAAGCTCGGAAGCAGCACTCACCACCTGAGCCTGTGTTTTGTCGAGAAACTGTGGTTTCCAATCCAAGCCTGTTCCGGCCTTGCTGGGATCTGCTCCCATGCACCCTGCGATGGATGAGGAAGAGACGGCTACGCCTAGAAGCATAGCAGTACGCTTGATGGCCTCGCGTCGATTTATAGTTATCTCTGATTTATCGTCGCTTGGTGAATGCATATTAAATGTTTCCTTTCTTCATTTCATTGACCGCGTGGTCAGCCGCCCTGGCCGTTAGGGCCATATAAGTCAGCGATGGATTCTGGCAGGCAGAGGAAGTCATACACGAACCATCCGTTACAAAAACATTCGGAGAAGCATGTACTTGGTTGAAGCCATTGAGGACCGAGGTTTTCGGATCGCGCCCCATACGTGCCGTACCCATTTCGTGTATACAAAGGCCCGGTGCGCTACCATCGTCGAAACCTTCCACTTTTTTGAGTCCCCCAGCTTCCAGCATATCGATAGCCGATTGCTGGGCGTCCTTGCGCATAGCCATTTCGTTTTCCTTGTAATCACAATCAAAGGTCACCGTAGGTTGCCCCCACTTGTCCAACATATCGTGATTAAGGTACATCTTGTTGTCGTGATATGGCAGGTGTTCTCCCCAGGCTCCGATTCCCATTCTCCAGGGACCCGGCTCAATCAAATCCGCCTTGAATTTTGCGCCAAAGCGGTTGAATTCAGCAATACCGCGAGCCCAATTCAGGCGGCTGGCACTTCCTTGGAAACCAAACCCGCGAATATAGTCCTTTCGGGTGGTTTCTTTGTTCAGGTTTCGGAATCGGGGAATATAAATGCCATTGGGGCGACGACCTGAGTAGTATTGATCTTCGAATCCTTCATAAACGCCGTTGGCGCCCACCTTGAAGTGATGATCCATCAAATTGTGTCCTAACTCGCCGCTGTCATTGCCGAAGCCGTTAGGGAAACGGTCCGATGTTGAATTGAGCAGGATAAAGGTGGATGCCACCGTCGATGCGCAGCAAAAGATCACTTTGGCATAATATTCGATTACGTCATTGTTTTCCGCGTCGATGATTCTTACGCCGGTAGCCCGGCCTTTCTCCTGGTCGTAAATTAGCTGGTTGACGATAGAGAAGGGTCGCAGTGTCAAATTCCCTGAAGCGTAGGCTGCCGGCAAGGTAGAGGCGTTACTGCTGAAATAAGCTCCGTAAGGGCAACCGCGAATACAGCGATTGCGTGCCTGGCAAGGACCGCGGCCATTGTGGGCCTGGGTCAGGTTGGCCACGCGTCCGATGGTCATGATTCGGTCGGAGAAATTTTCGCGAATCTTCTGGGTCACATGAGTCTCGAGGCAGTTCATGTCCCAGGCTGGGAGAAATTTTCCGTCGGGAAGTTGGGACAGGCCTTCGTTTCGGCCACTGATGCCAGCGAAATCTTCCACGTAGTCATACCAGGGTGCCAGTTCCCTGTAACGGATGGGCCAATCCACGGCGATACCATCCTTGGCATTCGCTTCAAAATCGATGTCGCCAATGCGATAAGATTGACGACCCC
>JAPUIL010000366.1 GCA_027297085.1 Verrucomicrobiota bacterium
AAACGTCCGCCGCACCCCGAAAAACAATATCAAATTCAATAATTCAAGCCAGTGAGTTTGGTACGAAGCGCATTGAGGAACCGGTCTGTATAACGCATGTAGGCCTCGAGTACGATAAAGCGGGCAGTACTTGGACTATTAAAATTGATATTGATTTTCGGGTTGCGGCGGACGTTTTGTCCTTTGCGTTTTTCGTCTGGGAGCCAATTCAACAGGTCCAGGTTTTTGCCTAAAACATTCCTTGAACGATCGAATTTCAGGTAGGCGTAGAGGGAATAGATTTCCTTGGTTCCGTGACGGCGAACGGTGATCACGTCACTGAGAAATTGAGTGAGGACAGGGTCAAACCAGTCGCGATCTTCAATCTTGTACCGTCGCTCGCTAAAGTGGCTCAACAGGTTTTTTGAAAATCCGCCCCGAAAACGGTGCTCCCTTCGAGCCATCCAGCTGAATGGATCGTAAAGGTATTTGAGGTTTTGTATGTACGATTGCTGCAAACGCTTGACCTGAGTTTCCCTGGGTTCAGTAGAGGAAACAATGATAGGGTAATTTATTTTAATCTCCTTAAATGCGCTTGTAATCACACTAGAGGGTAATCCGCGGCTCACGATATGAAATCCTTCTTGGGTATCGAGATTCAAACCTTGCAGTTTCTGGACATTTACCGGTTTGTTGGCGTATTTTCTGCCGTCCTTCGTAAGTGGTCGGTAACTTACCTTCCACTCCGTGGTGACTCTTCTTTCCCAAATCTTTTTCTTTTCATTATAGCGGATATTCTTGGCATATTCGGATCTGGGCATCAGGGGTAAGTCTTTATTCAGTTTATCCAGGTCCCAGGCCACTACTGCTTCGATTTCAAAAAATGGATCCTGAATCAGACGTCGAACTATGGTTGTTTCTTTCCGCAGCCAATTATCATGATTTATTTTGAAGTTTTTAATGCCAAAAGAATCGGCGAGCTCCTTTAACTCCGCTTCGAAAGCTCTGCCGTCTTCCAGACGGAAATTAAGGTGGCGGATTTCGTACTCGAGCAGTTTCTTGTGAAAACCAAGCAATATGGCATTAAAGGTATCGGCGAAATCCAGCACGACTTCGTTGTCGCCGGTGTATTTTTCGCCGGTGTGGCCGTCGACAATGTCCACTTCGGCTTCGTAGATAACAAAGGGTTTCAGTTCGAATATCTGACCGCCGATCTGCAACGGGTCATTGTCTTCAGCGACAAGGTCAGGAACGTCTAATACAAGCGTTCCCAGCAGAATGGATACAAATACGTAACCGGAATTTTTCGATGTAGTTAATATTGAAATACTACTCTCAATAAACTTCAATGTCACGATTCTGTCGAGAGATTTCTCAATAAGGTAAACGTAATGAATCTGTGTATTCGACCAATAAAACAACCTACCAAGTAGCAGCGCCACCATCAGGTACGCGACGATCTACGCCGCCTTCCAGTATTCCTTCTTCGAAATTGTAAACAATGATTTCTGCGGATCCCTGATTAGTTCTTTGCACCAAAGTGTGTCCGCGCGCTTCCAACATCCTTAAAGTATCAGGAGAAAACATCTGGGCTTCAACATAGATTTTGTCAGGCATCCACTGATGATGAATTCGACCGGCATCTACAGCGGCTTGAGCATTCATACCATGGTCCACCACATTAATTATGGTCTGCATGACGGTATTAATAATCGTTCTTCCGCCTGGTGTGCCAATTACCATAAACAATTCTCCTTCCTTCTCCAGAATGGTTGGGGTCATACTGCTCAGCATTCGCTTGCCAGGTTCAGCCAGGTTGGCGGGAGTGCCGATAAGGCCCTGGTCATTGGTAAGACCTGGACCTGCGTTAAAGTCACCCATTTCGTTGTTAAGCAAAAATCCTGTACCCGGAACTACAATAGCCGAACCATACCCCACCTCCAGTGTATAAGTCAGAGCAACGGCATTGCGATCCTTGTCCACCACTGAAAAATGAGTGGTCTCGATGCTTTCCTTCAATTGTTTGAAACGCTCGGGAGAAGATACCGAAGCTATTTTTAAATCAATACTGCCACGCAATCCTTTGGCATAATCCTTGGATAACAATCGTTCCAGGGGAATATCGGGATCGAAGTCAGGATCTCCAAGAAACCGTGCTCGATCCTCGAAGGCTCGACGCATGGCTTCAGTCATCAGGTGCAGAGTATCCGCGGAACCAAAGCCCAGATCCGATAAAGGATAGGCTTCCAGAATATTCAGCATTTCCACCAAGGTTGTGCCACCAGAACTGGGTGGCGGCATAGAGATTACTTCATAACCACGATAGTTTCCTAGAACAGGCTTTCGTTTTTTGGGTTCATAGTTTGCAAGATCCTCTAACGTAATCAGGCCATCATTAGCCTCCATTTCTGCTACAATCAGCTCTGCGGTCTTTCCCTTGTAAAATCCATCAGGACCTTTGCTTGCGATTCGTTTCAGAGAAGAGGCAAGTTCAGGTTGTTTCCAGACGTCGCCCGCTTCGTAGGGCGTACCTTTGTTGGTAAACTTTGCAAAAGAGGCCGGGTATTTCTCCATTCGGGGTAAGGCGCGCTTAAGCGATTCTGACAAGCGATGAGTGACAACTATGCCCTTCCTGGCCAGATCGATGGCCGGTTGTAGCAACTGTTTCCATTTCAAATTGCCGTGATCCTGCCAGGCAAGATAAAGGCCAGCCACCGTCCCTGGAACGCCAATGGACCAGTAACTTTGATGGTGCTTCTCCGCACTGTATTCACCATCGACCAGCCACATTTCGGGAAACGCTGCCTCGGGAGCAACTTCACGAAAATCATAAGCAACCGGTTCTCCTTCATCCGGTCGATAAACCAGAAATCCCCCGCCACCGATATTTCCAGCTGATGGATGTGTTACTGCCAGCGCGAAGGCGGTTGCTACAGCCGCATCTACCGCACTGCCACCTTGCTTCAGGATATTAATCCCGATTTCAGATGAGAGGTCGTTGGCTGAAACAACCATACCGTTATTGGCCAGTGTGGGTGCATTGGCTCCAA
>JAPUIL010000367.1 GCA_027297085.1 Verrucomicrobiota bacterium
CGCTTGATTGCAAACTGCGCCTTCCGCCGTCGCCCAAGGGCTATGGCGAGACACGTGCTCTTCATCACATTGGGTGATGTCGCGAAGCTCGGTACAGTTTTTTGAAACACCTGGGTAAACTCAACTGATACGGACCGCTCGGCGATCGGTCCCTACCGAGGGTTGGAATAAATTGGTGGGGCGGGATCGCAAAAACCGCCGAATAATAAACGGCTCGTTCGGCGTTCCGAGGAACGATGTGACGACATCACCCACAAGCCCTACCCATGATATGTGTGAATTCCATTATCTTCTACTATTCGCGACATTGAATGATTAAAATGCTCTAGCGTGGTGTCAGCTAAGTTCGGTAATTTATTTACGGGCACATCGAAACTTACCGGCGACCACTTCGACCTTGGCTTAAAGGGAATGGTTTTTGATGATGGAATCAATTGTAGGAGCGGGTTAACCCCGCGATTTGATCGTGCAGCCTCAGTGAAATCGCGGGGTAAACCCGCTCCAACATACTGAAAATCGAAGTCTGCATTTATAAGCAAATTTAGCTGACACCACACTAGTCTCGGGCTAATCTTTGATGTAAATCGCCAGCCAGATGGTTGATTTCTCAGTTCGAACAACTCGATGCCTTTGATGTTGTGGGATAAATAAATAATCTCCTGTGTTCAGGGTTTGTTCTGTCCCGTCCTCGAAAAGCAGCTGCCCCTTCCCTTGAACAAGCAGAACCCACTCATCGAAATCCTGGTCATACCATTTTCCTTCGGCTGTTGCCTGACCATTTGAAAGAATACGTTCAATGGTAATGCCCGGTTGTTCGTGTAGTTTCTCAAAGATTTCTTCTGGGGAGGCGTCCGGAATATCCGAAAATAGATTTCCAAGAGTTGTAGGCATATATGTGTTTACTGTTGGAATATTGTGTCACCGGCGGGTCTGGCATCGAGTCGCATTTCGTGCTGGAACAAAATAGCCATACCACGAAGTTTTTTAGAGATAGCTGTATTGCGAACAGAGGTTGTTTCTCCAGGGTCGTTTTTTAGATCAAACAACTCTAGATTTGGATTCAGATACAACTTCCACTGTCCGGATCGCACCGCGGCAAGCGCTCCCAGACTGCCATGATAAAAGAAGGCATGCAGATATTCTTCCCGGGAGATGATTGATCCCCATTCTGCTGGAGGATTCCAACGGCGGCGAAGGGGTACGGATGTATTCAGCGATGAGCCCCAACCAGGATCTGGCACAACATCGGTCTCACCCTTGAGTAAGGGAACTATGTCACGTCCATCGAGTATCAGGCTCTCCGGAACTTTGATGCCGGCCATGGTTGCGAGAGTAGGATACCAATCCATGGCGTGGACTGGTTGGTCCGATTCGTAAGCGCTACGGATCCCAACCTCTTTTCCCCATACAATTGCGGGAACCCGTATACCGCCTTCGTAAGTAGACAATTTCCGGCCTTGAATAGGCTGGTTGGAATTTCGCCCGGGGCCTCGGCCATTGTCTGATGCATACACAACCAGAGTGTTATCATCAAGATTCAGGTTTTTAAGCGTCCGGAAAATACGACCCACGTTATGATCCAATTCCTGGATGGCGTCACCGTATTCACCCCACTGAGACGAGCCTTTGAATTTATCACTCACGCCCAGAGGATTATGAAGCATGGTATGAGGCAGGTAGAGGAAAAATGGATTCCCTTGATTTTCTTTTATAAAGTTTATGGCTTCGTCGGTATAGATCTGTGTAAGCTCGGCTGGATCGGCCGGACGTTTTATCACCTCCTCGTTCCTCATGAGAGGTACTCCGCCTTGGTCTTCAAAATATACTACCTCCACCGGATCCAGGTTGTGCAATAAACCAAAATAATAATCGAATCCCTGGTTCTTGGGGAGGAAGGGTTCCTGAAACCCGAGATGCCATTTCCCGATGCAGGCGGTCGCGTATCCGTTTTTCTGAAACAGTTCGGCCAAGGTGAGCTCGTCCGGATGAATGCCGGATTTGGAGTCGGCTCTATGAACCCAGATGTGATTACCGATGCGCCGTGGATAGCAACCGGTCAACAAGCCAGCTCGCGACGGACTACAAATGGGAGCGGCCGCATAGTAATCGGTAAATCGAACCCCTTCCGCCGCCATTCTGTCGATGTTTGGAGTCTTGACTTCTGTGGCTCCGTAACATCCCAGGTCGTAATAGCCCTGGTCATCGACAAAGATGAAAATGATGTTGGGCTTTTCAGATGCAGCAAATATGATCCCTGTAAGGAATAGATTGAGAATTAAAAGGAGTCTCATGAAGTTAGATTTTGGTTTAGAAACAAACAGACATACTTATCTGGTTTGTTAAGCTCAAGACAGCTCTATATTTTCTTCTTTCGGAAATACAGATCATGTTCGATAAAGTTTTTAAATCGGTATTTTTAGCTCCAGTAGATCCCACTTATTGCCGAACTTATCCTGAAAAACCGCCACAGTCCCGTACGCCTCTTCGCGAGGTTCCTCCAGGAAGGTGACATCCTTTTCTAAAAAGTTATCGTAGTCTCTGTAAAAATCATCGGTGTGAAGAAAAAGGAATACGCGTTCTGCGCCCTGGCCTCCGATCATCTTCTTTTCTGTTTCGTTTTTAGCTTCTGCCAGAACAATGGCCGTTCCGCCATGGCCCTTTGGTCTAACCAGTACCCAACGGTTTCCTTCGCCCAAATCCGTATCTTCAATCACCTCAAATCCAAGGATCTCCGAATATTAATCTCTAGCCTCCGAGTAGCCGGGTATGATGAGTGAAACGTATCCGATTTTCTGGTTCATAATAGAGAATATTTAGACTGTTGTGCGGGTAGGGCAATCGCGTCCTCGCGATGCTTTTTTTCTTTTTACCACGAAGGCTCCTAAGAACTCAAAATTGTAACGAGACTTGTTATTTCCTCGTTTCACACCTCTGAAATTATTGAATTCCTCCTGTACCCATCAATTTTTTAGCAGATGTTTTTGTGAAGAGGGAACTCTATCATAGCGGAGTTCTCCACCGATCAGCCGCATAAGGATTCCGTTTTTCTGTGCTTGATCAGTGAATAGATAGGCTGATTCAGGCGCCGGGAAATCGGGAATTTCTTTATTGGTAGAATCAAACAGGTCTTTGAGTCGCTTAACAACTTCGGGATATTGCTTGGCTAAATTGTTCTGCTCGCCCGGGTCTGTTTCCATATTAAATAGCATCATAGGTTCTGGGGTCACTCCAGTTGATATTCCGGGATATTGCGTTGAGTCGGCTTGCTCAAAAGGAGCATTGATCGTCACTCCATCTGGTGCGCGTCTACGCAATCTTTTGCGGGCTTCTTCCGGACTAAAATTAAACATGTTCACCGATCCGGGAGACAATACATGGAGTTTCCATTTGCCGGATCGGACGCATGACAGACTACTGCCCTTCATGCCATATATAGCCTCGTGTGGTGTTGCCGCAGCTGGGTTGGTTAGTAGGGGTAGAATGTTCAAGCCATCCATTACACGGTCCGTTGGGACGTCGAAGCCAGTAAGCCGGCAGATGGTGGGCAGAATATCGATAGTGCCGGCTGGTTGATGATTCACCACTCCTGCCGGAATGGTACCGGGCATGCGGGCAATCATCGGTACCCGTAGTCCGCCTTCCCAGGTACGGCCTTTCATTCCGCGCAGGCCGCCAGTTGAGCCTCCATAAAAAGGTCCGTTGTCCGAGGTAAAAATGACCAGGGTATTTTTGTCCAGGTTCAGCTCATCCAGCCGGTCGAGAATGCGTCCTACCGAATAATCGAGCTCGGCAATCACATCTGCGTACAAGTTGCCCGGTGTATCCGGGGTGTAGAAATTATCCGATACCGCCAGTGGTTTGTGCGGCATGGCCATGGGCAAATAGAGGAAGAACGGGTGGTTCTTGTTTTTTTGAATAAAGTCCAGGGCCAGATCGGTATAAGTTTTGGTTAATTTGGATTGAGGGACTGGATATTCGACCACCGTTTCGTTGTGCACCAGTTGAACCGGGTACATGTCGTTCGAGTAAAGGATGCCGTAATACTCGTCGAATCCTTGTGTGCGCGGGAGCCATTGTTCCTTGTGACCCAAATGCCATTTGCCATAGGCAGCAGTAGCATAACCTTGTTCTTTGAGAATTTCGGCAATGGTGATTTCGGAAGAGGGGAGGCCGAAATTTGTCTGACCGGCATCGGGTGCGGGATTTCTAACCACCGTGTGCCGGAATGGATAGCGTCCGGTTAAAATCGTACCTCGCGAAGGTGCGCAATAGGGAGTAGGAACATAAAAGCTGGTGAGTTTGGCTCCCTCGCTGGCCATACGATCCAGTCGTGGTGTCTCGAAAGGGCACTCAGGAAAAAATGTGCCTACGTCTCCGTATCCCAGATCGTCCGAAAAAATTAAAATGACGTTTGGCTTGGCCGCTGATGAATGGTTATTAGCATGGATGCCAGCGCTGATCATGAGCATCCACCCTAGCCACACGCACAGGGTTAGCTGGTTTTGAAGTAGTGATAATTGACTTAAGTTTTTTCTCATATGTCTGTCTCGCTCTCTGCACTTTTTTCGGCCTCTTCTCAAACTTTCTTCGTTCTTCCTTCTTAGATCAGGCTTCAATCAAGCAGGCCGGTATTCGAACCTGGCTCGAACGATTCCATGATCAGTAGTTCCGTCTGCTTTGTGATTGTCTTCGTTTAAGTGGTCGTTGCGGATATCCATGCCTTTGAAGGCCCACCTGCGTTTGCGCGAGTTGTCGTAAAATTCTTGGGAGACCAGAATATGATCGAGCGTTTCCTGCACGTTTTGGTGAATATGGGTATAGTAGACATTTCGTTCGCTCCGCAAGGCTTGCAAGCTGCTCGCGGAATAAAGATCGATATCTCCACCGCCTTTGTCCAATCCGCTTAGGATATAGTTGGGCTGACCGGTCATGATGTTGAGCGTGTTGCTGCGGTGTCCGTCGTTTAAATCGCCCAGAACTACTACCGGGGTGCCTGTGCCTTTCATTTCTTCAGTAAGAATCATTCTTAACGCCA
>JAPUIL010000368.1 GCA_027297085.1 Verrucomicrobiota bacterium
TCGATCACTCCATATTTCACTATTAAAAATTTTGGTGGAGAGTTTTTAATGTGGGTCAGATTGAGATTCGAGAGGTGGTGATTGTAGGCAGGATAATTTTGTACCGTTGGACGAGGTTCGTAATTCATGCCATTAAGAATGAGAATTGCTTGCTGGAAATGAAGAACGTCGATGCTGGAATCTCCAACCTTCTGCTTTATTTGAGGCAATTCATTCTCCAGCAGAACATAAGGGATTAACCGGGTGAAACTCTGGTTCAAAGTATCTGGATTTCCGATAAATACTAGGTTTTCTGTAAACTTTTTCCATGCGGTGGAGACCACTGGTTTTGCGCCGCCTGGATAAACCCAGATGAATCCGCTTATGAAAGAGATGGTAATGATGCTTACCCAGATTGCTGCCAACTTTCTATCAGATGCCAGAGGCTTTACCAGGAAGCTGACTACCACTACCGCTTGCAGAAAAAAGCCCATATGAGATCCAGTTCTTGTGATGCCCGCTTTCCATGAAAGATAAATAGTTCCTGCGGCAATAACCAGGGACAGCCACGATTCAATTTCTCTGCGTTTTGCCAGGCAAAAAAGGAAAATGGGCACGCTCGTGATAATCAGCAAGTAAACCAGGTAGAAAAAGATTGTTTGTACATCATGAAGGTGCATGTTCCACAAATATCCTTTAGAGATGTAATACGAATTGATAAAGAAGCCGGGGATGGTCCTTAGGTTTTGGCCAATCAAAATCCAAATGAATAGGAAGGACAAAACGTAGGAGCCCACGAGTTTTCCAGCTGTTTGCCTATCATTATTTAATAACTTACCTACTGTGAGTGTGAGGATACACAAAATCCCGAGCGTCGCGAAACTGAACTTCATCAAAGCCAAAACAGCAAAATAGATGGGAATCAAAATGGGAGCCCATCGACTGTTTTCCAAGCGAAGCAGAATAAAGGCGCCTGCTGTTATTGAGACCATAAATATCCCGTCATTGGCCACTACGCTACATACCAGTAGACTTCCAAATAAAAGGACCGACATCAATGTGGCTTGGCCACGCATCGCCCGGAAAATTAGAAAAATGGCCAGAATCAGGACAGCGGATTCGGCTGCAATCTGACTAAAGACATGGGTACTCAAAGAGGTTGGTGCATATAATAAACTGAGGGGACCGCCGGTAAAATTCACTGTCCTGCCAAACTCCCATCCCTTAAAAAAGGCTGTTTCCAGAGCCACCTGCCACGAAGCGTCAAGAGCAGGAATCGTGTGGTATGGTTTTGGAATGAGGAATAGAAAAGTCGCCAAGGTAAACAGTACTTCCTTGGTAAGTGGTCTTGATAGGAATTGAAGGTTTAGTTTCATGGCTTGGGCAATCGGGGCGGCCAGGCGAGCGAGAAATCTTCAAATTCAAGGGTCAAGTTGGGATTGTAGGTGGGGTCGTTGCGTAGAAGGTCTCCCCAGCGTTTGCGCATGAAATCAATTTCGTTATCTACCCGTACCTTTCGATTTTGTTCGTTGTCGTCCCCCCTGGAAACCGACTCATGATGATAGAGTTGAGCATGAGGTGTCCAAATGTTGGCGTAACCGGCCTCTTTGATCCGGAGACAGAGGTCTATATCGTTAAATGCCACGCCAAGATTATCCTCCTCAAATCCAGACACCTGATCAAACACCGGCTTTCTCACTACCAGGCAGGCGGCAGTGATGGCGGAAAACTGTTGCACCAAGTTCAAGCGATTCCGTTGCCCTGGTTCTCCACGCGCCGCATATTTAAAACAGTGCCCGGCAATGCCATTGATTCCAAGAATAACACCCGCATGCTGCACACAGTCTTCCGGGTAATAAAGCTTAGCGCCAACTGCACCCACATGGTCCTTGCAAGCGTGGCTCACCATTTCTTCGAGCCAGTCTCCATTGATAACGGTGATATCGTTGTTCAGAAATGCCAGAAATTCTCCATCTACTTGTGAGGCGGCGTAGTTGTTGATCGCTGAAAAGTTAAACGGATGAGGGTAGGAGAGCACTCTGACATTCTTGGCTTCCAAATCTATAAACAACTGAAGGGTCGATTCTTCAGACGATTGATTGTCGATAACGACTATCTCATAGTTGGTATAGGTAGTTCGATTTTGGATACTATCGATACAGCTTCGAAGGATTTCGCCCTGGTCTTTGGTCGGTATGATTATGGATACTTTAGGCGTGGGATCCGGAACCTGGTATTTCAGCCGCCAGTGTCCGTGGGCAATAGGGATAATTTCCACACCGGGTTTGGCTCGTTGGCAATGGCCTTGGAGCGTTTTGAGAGAGGATTCGCGAATGTAGCCTTTTTCCTCCAATGCCAGGGCAGTCGATCCTTCAATAGCCCGCCAGTGATAGAGCAGGTAGGGGATGTGAATGACTTGACGAGTTTCTAACCGTTCGGTGATTTTGAGAAACAAGTCCCAATCCTGGCTGCCTTCAAGACCAGGCTGAAAGCCGCCGGCCTCCCTAACCAAAACAGTCTTTGTGACGGTCAAATGGCAGAGAAAATTTTGTCCTTCAAAAAGCTCAGGATTCCAGTCCGGTTTAAAGTAGGGATCGTGCCTATTGTCCTCTGCATCCAGTTTGTCTTCATCCGAGTAGAATAATCCGGCAT
>JAPUIL010000369.1 GCA_027297085.1 Verrucomicrobiota bacterium
GCGCGTTGGAGTTTTTTGACCACACGGCCTGCCCGGATGCACTCGGAATCATTTTCGCGGCAAACAAATACACTATACAGGGGCTCCCAGTAGGCTTAAGCTGAATATGGACATTGCATCAATCCGTGCTCGGTTGAGAAGCAAAGTCCTAAAAAAGACGGTCATATCATCTTGGGGAGCTATCCATGAAAAAGTTAGTCTCGAAGCTCGCAGCTGTGGCGTTCGTGGCTGCGCTGCTCGTTGTTTCTGCGTCCGCCAAGGCAGCAATGGAGTGGAACCTTGCGACACCCTATCCGGACAAGGTTTTCCACACAGTGAACATCAAAATGTTTGCCAAGGAAGTAGAGGAACGGACCAACGGCGAGGTCAAGATAACGGTTCACGCTGCAGCTTCTCTGTTCAAGCATTCGGAAATAAAACGTGCGGTACGCACCGGACAGGTCGAAATGGGCGAGATTCAGCTCTCACATTTCGCCAACGAGAATGAGCTCTTCAACTTCGGAACGATCCCGTTCATGGCGACCACCTTTGAAGAGGCGATGCTGGCATGGCAGGCGGCCAAACCAGTGATTGAAAGAATCCTCATGAAGGAAGGTATTAGAGTCTTGTACGCGGTCCCGTGGCCGCCGCAAGCCTTTTACGCTCGCAAAAAACTGGACACGGTCGCCGACATGAAGGACCTCAAATTCCGAACCTACAACCGCATTGGCTCGCGAATGGCTGAACTATTGGGAGCGCAGCCTGTCTTGGTCAGTGGGGCGGAAGTTTCACAGGCTTTTGCGAGCGGTCTGATCGAGGCTATGGTCACGTCGTCGGCGTTTGGCGCAAGTATCCAGGCTTGGGACTTCGTGAAGTATTTTCACGATACCCGGGCGTGGCTTGGGGTAGACGAGATCCTGGTCAACGAACGTGCCTTCCAGAGCTTGTCTCCCAAGGCCCAACAGGTGATGCTGGAGGCGGCAGCCAAAGCGCAGGAGCGTGGCCTGAGGCTGGGCAAGGAAGCAAACGACGCGTCGAAGAAGATCCTCGCCGACCACGGTGTAGTTCTAGTGGAACCTAGCGCGGAGTTCATGAAAGCCGCAAGGGCTGCAACCGCCACAATGGTCGACGAATGGATCGAAAAAGCTGGTCCCGAAGCAAAAGCGATTGTCGAGGAGTACAATAGGCTGCGCCTGAAATAGAGGAAGCGTCTTCCAATGTTTATCGAAGAAGTGGTCCATTCCACATCGAGTGAGGCCACTTTCTTTTTGCAATGCGTCGCTTATTAAATTGGGTTTACCACGGTACCAGCTGGCTGGCGGCTCTGTCGCTGCTGGCGATTGCTGTTCTGGTTGTGGGGCAAATTATCGGACGGATGTTTGGTGCTGGGGCTCTTCCCGCGCATCACATAGCTGGCTTTTTTCTGGTGGCGTCGCTATTCCTCGCACTTGCCGACACGTTTAGCACCGGGGAACACGTTCGGATCACCATCATTATCGAGCATGTCGGTGAGAAAGCGTGCTTATGGATGGAAATGTGGTGTCTCGCCGTGGGAGCCTTCCTGACCGGATATCTTGCCTTTTTCAGCGGCCAGTTGGCGTGGGAATCGTGGCTGTTCAATGAACAATCCGATGGATTGGTGGCTGTTCCCCTTTGGATCCCGCAGGGTGCGATGGTTCTGGGAATCAGCGTGTTTTTCATCCGGTTGGTCGACGAACTCGTCCAACTGGTCCGAACTGGGAAGCCAAGACATTTAAGGGAACGCATGCCTTTGGCCGACTCGGAATTGCGGGATGACGTCGAGGGGGAAACCTCGGGAGAACGGGAAGGGTGAATTGGTTGTGGAACCAATCTGGATCTCTGCCATCCTCATCGTCGTTCTACTCGGCTTTCTCGGTAGCGGCCTGTGGGTGGCCCTTTCACTGCTAGGCGCGGCTTACGTCGGTCTCGAATTTTTCAGTGACGCACCGGTCGGCCGGGTCATGGCCACCTCAATATGGAGTGCAACCTCCTCATGGATCCTTACCGCCCTTCCGCTGTTTATCTGGATGGGAGAGATCCTGTTCCGTTCGCGCCTATCGGAGGATATGTTTGCCGGACTCTCCCCATGGATGTCCCGATTGCCCGGAGGTCTTCTTCACGTCAACATCGTCGGTTGCGCGATCTTCGCTGCTGTCTCCGGATCTTCGGCTGTCACCGCGGCCACCATTGGAAAAATCTCGCTTCCTGCGTTGAAGGCTCTCGGTTACCCCGAGGACAAGTCCATCGCAACATTGGCCGGTTCGGGAACGCTGGGTTTTCTGATACCTCCCTCGATTCTTCTCATCGTCTACGGCTCCATGGCCGAAATTTCCATCGCCCGCTTATTCATCGCCGGTATCCTGCCCGGGCTCATGCTAGTCGTGCTCTTTATGGGTTACATTGTCATCTGGGCACTGCTAAATCGGGAAAAAATGCCGGTAACCGGACCGAAGATACGATTCATCGAACGCATCTACCAGTCGCGGCGCCTTATTCCGGTGATGCTGCTCATCACGGCTGTCATTGGCTCCATCTATGGGGGGGTCGCTACACCTACTGAGGCCGCGGCAATCGGTGTGGTGGGCGCTCTTACCCTCTCCTACATCACCGGATTCCGGTCGAAGGCCGTCTTCATACAGGGTCTGTTGGGAGCGACTCGTACGACGTGCATGATCGTCTTCATTGTGGGTGGGGCGGCATTTCTGACTATGACAATGGGCTACACGAAGCTTCCGCGGCATCTCGCGGAATCGATCGATGCACTCAATCTCTCGCCCTACATGCTTATCCTTGTGCTCACCATATTTTACTTGTTCCTTGGATGTTTTCTCGAGGGCATCTCCATCATCGTCCTAAGCGCGGCCATTATTTTGCCGATGATGGACCAAATGGGTTTCGACCTCATCTGGTTCGGCATCTATTTGGTATTCGTGGTCGAGCTGGCCCTGATTACCCCGCCCATTGGCTTTAACTTGTTCGTCATACAGGGGCTCACTGGGCGCAGCATCTTTTACGTGGCGCGAGTCGCCTGGCCATTCTTTAGCTTGCTTTTGGTGGGCTTGACTCTGATTGTCATCTTCCCGGAGATCGCCACATATCTCCCGAGTTTGATGGGCAGGCCTTGAGGTGAGCCGCCCCATGCGGGCGTCGCTTTCTGGTCTGAACACACTCACCATGGCGCCAAGGAGATGAGCTGATGGCTGTTGACTACGATATCGTCGTGAAGGGTAACAGCTTGCGCTTGAACGAAGGATACCTTGCCCTTGCCACTCTAACCCTTATTCACACCGAGAACGGCCCCATCATGTTCGATGTAGGCCATGCCGTTAACCGCGAATGCTTGGTGAATGCTCTTGCTCGTCATGACCTAAAGCCGTCCAACATCCCGAAAGTAGTTCTCTCGCACCTGCATTACGATCACGTCAACAACATAGATCTTTTTCCCTATTCCACCAAAGTGTACGTCAGCAGGGCCGAGTGGGACTACGTAGAGAAGCCGCACGAAAACGATCCATTTGTTCCATGGCTGGTCCGGGAACAATTGCAGAAGTACGACCTGATACTCCTCGAGGGGAGCGGAGAGCTCGAATCGGGCGTCAAGTTCATACCGGCACCGGGGCACACGCCTGGCTCCACCGCGGTCGTCCTCGACACCGAGCACAAGGGCAGGGTAGTGATCGCTGGCGACGCAGTGAAATTTCCCAAAGAAGCACTGAAATGCGCGAGCGACCATGCCTTCGACAGCCCGAAGGCGGCCTCACAAACAATCAAGCACCTTCTTTCAATCGCTGACCGCATTGTTCCTGGCCACTTCTCGGAAATGGTCCGGCAAGACGGAACCTTT
>JAPUIL010000037.1 GCA_027297085.1 Verrucomicrobiota bacterium
TTCGCTCTTGGGTTTGTTGGCGGCAAAATCCACCGCGACGGGCGCTCCGGTCTGGTGATCGCTCAGGCACAAACTCAGGGCGCGGTCGCGAATCCACTTCCCGTCGATGGCCAGCGCCCGGGGAAGGGTTCCCAGGTTGGCTTGCAGCCACCCGCTGAGGCAACTGGCGAATGCCTGCGGATCGATCTGAATGAGTAGATTGCGCAATGCGGTGTAGCTGGGAACCTTGCGTCCTTTCGCGTCTTTCTTCTTCGGCAAGCACAGCCACTCTCGCTGGCTTTGAGTC
This sequence comes from Verrucomicrobiota bacterium, assembly GCA_027297085.1. Classification (GTDB taxonomy): domain Bacteria; phylum Verrucomicrobiota; class Verrucomicrobiia; order Opitutales; family UBA2995; genus UBA2995. The sequence goes on from JAPUIL010000037.1 coordinate 287, forward strand.
AGGAACTGCCCCGTGAAGGGCCTTCAATTCCCCGGGGTATGCCTTAGGTCCAAATTGAAATCAAAACACCCTTCAGCGTCCTGAAATTTCGTTTACCCTGCCCAGGGGTGTACACTAAAACTGCGATGTCATCGTCAAATAGACGGAAATGGGTCTAGGATTTGAGTAGTCCCCTCTCAGGGGGTAGTTATCGGATTAACAGATCGAATACGTATCTAGGGTCCCGTCGGATATTTCAGACAAATAAGTGCCCTTTTAAGAGAGAGTATACACATCACTCTTGAGTATACCTCTCCCTCTTGAGTATACACCTCACTCCTCTGGACCTATTGTATTGTCTTTGACAACAGCTGTCGTCGCGAACTCTCCTCGAAACTGACAGCAACAATCCATGCTTGAGTCTCTGCAGGGATTCTCTTGTTATATCAGGAGTTCCTCTCTCGTATCGCCAGCCCTAATACCCCGAATGGAAAACGAAACCCCGCCCAGTCCAGACAAAGGCTCTTCCGGTCCCGATCAGTCTACGGGTTTGGTGAAGTTCTGGCAGGAGCTGAAACGGCGGCATGTGGTACGTGTGGCCATGGTGTATGCGATTGTGGGCTGGTTGGTGATACAGGTGGCCAATGCAACCTTCGAGGACTTTGGAATACCGATATGGGCCTATCGCTTTGTTGTGCTAATGGTATTACTGGGATTTCCCATATCGCTGGTTATCGCCTGGGCGTTTGAGCTTACCCCGCAGGGTATCAAGACCACGAAAACCGCGCATGTGGACCATCCTGAATCACATAAAGACGTATCCCACGCGAGGAAGAGGAGCTGGCTGGCCTACGCCGTTGGCGCACTTTTCCCGACATTGATATTCGGAACACTCGCCTTGTTTTTCTACATTCGTTCGGGAGGCGGTGTTCAAGAATCCGAGGACAAATCCATCGCGGTCTTGCCTTTCGACAATCGGAGCAACCGGGAGGAAGACCAGTTCTTCACCGATGGCATACACGACGACCTGCTCACCCAGATTTCCAGAATCCGTGGGATAAGGACAATCGCCCGAACTTCGGTTATGAGCTACAGGGACACTACTAAACGCATGAAAAATATAGGCGAAGAGTTGGGCGTTAAGTGGTTATTGGAAGGTGGCGTCCAGCGCGGGGGCGACGAGATTAGGATCAACGCCCAGCTCATCGAGGTATCCAACGAAGGGCATATATGGGCGGAGACCTACACCCGCAAACTGACCGCTAAGAACATTTTCCAGATTCAAAGTGAAATCTCCTTAGCGATCGCCGACGCCTTGGAGGCATTACTTTCTCCCGAAGAGAAGGAGCGCATGGAAAAGTTGCCGACTGAGAATCTCGCGGCTCTGGAAGCTTACTTTAAGGGGAAGGACAGCAGGGCAATGGAATCAAGGTCTGGATGGGAGGAAGCGATAATTCATTCGGAATGGGTTGATACCCCGCCGCTTGCGGCGAGCCTGTGTTGATGAGTGTGTATGTTCACAAAAGTCACAATGTTAGCATTCTGTTGTACCATTTGGTGTTTCCCGCGAAGTACCGCCGAGCGGTGTTGGATAGGAGTGTCGATGAGGAAGTTTGCAAGGTTTGTCTTGAGATAGAGAAGCGCTACGAAGTTAAGTTTCTTGAGATAGGCAGCGATATAGACCACATGCATTTTCTTGTTCAGTCGGTTCCCAAGAACAGTGTAACGCAACTTGTGACGTTGATAAAGAGTCTGACTGCACGATGGGTTTTGGTGCGGTGTCCGGATGTAAAGAAGCAGCTTTGGGGTGGGGAATTCTGGAGCGATGGATACTTTGCCAGTACGGTGAGTAAGCACGGAGACGAGGCAACAATCGCGAACTATGTTAGCTCGCAAGGCAAAGATGGCTATGAGAAGTTACATGAAGATCGTCAGCTAAAATTGTTCTAATCTCAAATACCCCGCTGCTTGCGGCGGGGATCTTTATTGTAAATGAGAACTTCATCTTCGAACCTCCCTCCACTGACAATTTTGGAGATTTTTCGTAAATGGAGTCCTCTTGCAGCAAGTTGGTTGTTAATGTCGGCTGAATTGCCGATTCTGAGTGCTGTTGTCGCCCGGTTGCTACATCCAGAGGTCAGTTTGGCTGCATTTGGAGGGGTGGTTTTTCCGATAGCACTGGTTATCGAATCACCAATTATTATGTTGTTGGTTGCATCGACAGCTTTGAGCAGTGATTGGGGTTCCTATCAAAAGTTAAACCGTTTTATGATGTGGATGGGAGCAGGTTTAACCGTCATTCATGCTGTGATTGTGTTTACTCCGTTTTATTTTGTTGTGGCAGAACAACTCATCGGAGCCCCCATGGAGGTTGTGGGATCTGCTCGAATCGGGCTTGCGGTTATGCTGCCTTGGTCCTGGGCGATTGGGTTTCGCCGTTTTCAGCAAGGTGTGCTCATCCGATTTGGACATTCCCAGGTGGTTGCTTGGGGAACATTTATTCGCTTGGTTAGTCTCTGTCTCGTTTTAGCAGTTGGCTCCACTTTTCGAGGTATCCCAGGCTTAGTCATTGCGACTGCAGCAGCAGCTTTGGCAGTAATGGTAGAAGCAGGTTTTATTTGGCTCAAGGTAAGGCCGGTAATCAGGCTCAAGGTCAGATGTGCAAAAGTGGTTTGGCCTCTGTTGACGTATCGAGTCATTGTAAAATTTTATGCACCGCTTGCGTTAACAACGTTCTGTCTCTTGCTCGTTCAACCTATTTCGACGGCTGCGATGAGTCGAATGTCGTTTGCGTTTGAATCATTGGCTGTTTGGCCTGCAGTGAATGGGCTTATTTTTGTGGTTCGCTCACTTAGTCTTTCATTCAATGAGATAGTCGTTTCGCTGATAGAAAGAGAGAACGGGTATAAGGCACTCCAGAAGTTTAGTCGGTGGCTTTTTGCGATTTTGACAGTGTTTTATTCTATAATGGCTCTGTCCTCTTTGGGTTGGTTCTGGTTAAATGCTGTTTCAGGATTAAGTGAGGAGCTATCAGACTTTGCTTTTCCTTCATTGGGAATGGCGCTCTTAATTCCCGGGCTTGGGGTTTGGCAAAGTTGGCATCAAGGGATTCTGGTTTACTATCGCCGAACGAGTGCGATCTCTGAAGCGGTGCTTGTTTTTTTGCTCTTAAGTGTTGCCGTTATGTGGGGGGGCGTGGCGATGGGTGCGTTGTCGGGCTTGTCTATCGTACTGCTGGGAATTACGGCTGGGATGATTGGCCAGACTTTTTGGCAATGGACGCGATGTCGATCGATATTGAAAGAAGGTAAAGTGGCTATAGGGACTGGTGCGTAAAGTTGAGCAGCGATGGAATTACTAGCAGATATCCGAATAGATAAATGGTTATGGGCAGTAAGGCTCTATAAAACCCGTAAACTAGCTTTGGAGGCTTGTCAGAAGGGACATGTAAAAATCGATGACAAAGCAGTTAAACCATCCAGGAGAGTTCATCTTAACGAAACTGTTGTGGTTAGAACGGAGAGGATGGAAAGGACTGTTCGGGCGATTGCTTTAACAGATAGAAGAGTTGGCCCAAAATTAGTTGCCGATTTTTATGAGGATCTGACTGATCCGGAAGAATACGAACGGGCTAAAAGGACGGTAGCCCAACGTATTCTTACGAGGGAAAAGGGGAGCGGTCGACCCTGTACTGCCAAAAAAATCAGCCTACAATCACAAATCATTGGGTTCAAGCGGCTTGGCGATAATAGTACGTTAACATGCCACCTAGGCGCTTCTTGGTTGTAACATCCCCTTCCCTACTAAAAATCTCTGGTTTTATAAGCTGATTTTCTATGCCCTGGTGATTCCTCTCTGCATTGTAATGCTTCAAATATTGGTTGATGGCCAGCTCCAGATGTTTTTCACCCATTGGAATGATTCGGTTCAGGCATTCATATTTGACAGATCTCACGAACCGCTCTGCGTAAGCATTGCATTTCGGTGCCTGAACCGGACATAGGACAGGATCCACCCCAAAGCTCTTCAGCAGGTTTTTAAACGCTTCAGTAAATTTAGTATCCCGATCTACGATCAATCAACACCCTGATCTCGAAGCGTGGGGATAGCTTCGAATGATTCCAAGCGCCCTAATCGAAGATTCAGTATTACCTGAACAGTCCAAAAAGTTCGTATCTCGCACCCTACGGGACGCCATTAAAAAAACCATCGGTTCATTCCGGTGGTTTTTTTAATATCCAGGCGTCCCGTAGGGGATGAGAACGCAGTTCGACGAAAGGAGCAAAGCGACTGGAGATGGGATAACGCCTGGCGTCGGTCGCAAATCGATTCGGCGCAGCCGAACCTACCGAGGAGCCTTAACTACGTGTGACCTGCAACCCAGTATCAGATACGATGAACTGCACGAATCGGGCCTTGGAGTTGGGTGGATTCTTTTCCAAATGCTTTCGGATGCTGACTGCCGCATTGGAATCTTTTGCCACCATCAGTATGTAACCTCCACCACCCGCTCCCAGGAGCTTCATTCCGAGAAGCCAATCATCGATGGGTTTCAGAATGTTTTGTACTTCTTCCGGATTGGTTCCGGCATCCAATTGCTGATTCAATTCCCATGTCCGCCTGATCGCGCGCCCAACACCTTCAAACTGACCCCGCTGGATAAGGTCATTCACTTCCCCTGCGTGAAGGAAAAGCCGATTGAGGATGTCCAAGTGTTCCTTTTTGTTGAGAAACATTCCTCTGACGATCTCGCCAAGCAGGTCCTTCGCAACTCGCGTGATACCAGTGTAATAAAGGAGGAGGCTCGGCATATAAACAGGATCGTTAAAAAGAGTTTTTGGAAGCCATCGCACATCGGGGATCTGATCTAACCCAGGTTTGGTTTCCAATTGTTTGATGCCGTGGAGAATACCTCCGTATTGGTCCTGCCAACCTCCACCTGTGGTAAGCATCTGTTCTAGGACCAAGGTCCGATCTCCGATGTCCCGATC
>JAPUIL010000370.1 GCA_027297085.1 Verrucomicrobiota bacterium
GCGCGCACCTCGCAGATCAACGAGTGCTTCTACTGAGTACTGGCGCATGCATCGATGCTCAGTTGGAGCGCGGAGACCACAGGACGTATTTGGGATCCGAGGTCAATCACGGATCCGACGGTTGACCCACTGCTGGATGGGGGTCGCCAGCTCGTTGCCTTCGTCGATGCCGCTCACGGATCCGACGGCGAATCCCTCGTCGCCGCGCGAGCTGCGCTGCGTGAGGTGCTGGGCGACGTGGCGATAGTTGACGCGGCTGCCGTGATCGGAAACTTCAACCAGATGAACCGGCTCGCCGACGCCACCGGCATCCCGGTTGGCCCCGGGTCCATGCGCGCGAGCGAAGATCTGCGGGCGGCGACGGGTATAGAGCGCTTCTACGCACACACGCCGTAGAGAGTCGTGAGTCGTGAGTCTTCAGCCGGAATCCTCGGGCCTTGCTGACGACTCATGACTCAAGACTCATGACTCACGACTTAGCTGCGCGGATGATAATCTTGAATAATCTGCTTAAGATAATCCCGGTCCAAATGTGTATAGATTTCAGTAGTTGTAATCGATTCGTGGCCTAACATTTCCTGTACTGCCCGCAAGTCGGCTCCGCCTTCAATCAAATGGGTGGCAAAGGAATGGCGGAAGGTATGGGGGCTTACATTTTTATTCAACCCTGCTTTTTTGGCCAACCCCTTGATAATGGTGAAGACCATCACTCGGGTTAATTTCGAACCATTCCGATTCAGGAATACATGGTTCTCAAATCCAGGATTGATATCCATATGACTACGGATTTCCCCCACGTACATCTTAATGAACTTGAGGGCATCTTTGCCAATAGGCACCAATCGCTCCTTTGAGCCTTTCCCAATTATCCGAAGAAAACCAATATCGAAGTACACATTGCTGAGCCGTAGTTCAACCAGCTCCGAAACCCGCAGACCAGAGCTGTACAAGGTTTCGATCATCGCTCGATTGCGTGTCCCGAGTGGATTTGACATATCAATCGTGGCAATTATCTTCTCGATTTCATGGAGATCCAATGTATCAGGCAACTTTCTACCCAGCTTGGGGCCTTCAAGCAAGGCGGTTGGGTCGTTGACTATTATGTCCTCGTACCTGAGATACTTGTAAAAGGATTTGATCCCGGATAGTAACCTTCCCTGAGAATGTGGGGTAAGACCCAGCTTATTTACATACTCCAAAAAATCCTGAAGATGGGTGCTGGTGATGGCTTCCGGTGAAACCTCTGGATTGGAGATTTCTACAAACTGTCTTAGCTTTATAATATCACGAACGTAGGCCTGAACTGAATTAGGAGCAAGGGAACATTCAAGTTTTAAGTAGTTTTCAAACTGCTTGATATAGACGTCCCAGGTCATTTTGAACAAAGTTAGCCGGAATAAATGGAAATCATCATTATCAATGGCCCCAACCTCAATCTGCTGGGAAAAAGAGAAACCGACATTTATGGCAACCAGGATTTCGAAGGTTTCTTTTCTGATCTAAAAAAAGAATTTTCCAATGTCGAACTGGAGTATTTTCAATCCAACATCGAAGGTGAGATCATTGACAAGTTACACCAGGTAGGGTTTTCATACGATGGCATCGTCATGAACGGCGCCGGCTATACTCATACTTCGGTAGCAATAGCCGATGCTATTGCCGCAATTCAAACACCGGTTCTTGAGGTCCATATTTCCAATATCTATGCCCGGGAAGAATTTCGGCATACCAGTCTTACCGGAAAGAATGCCGTGAGTGTGATCACCGGCTTAGGGCTTAGTGGCTACGTTCTGGCTCTTAACTATTTCTTAAGCAAGGAATAAATGGTCTCTTTTTATCCCGGCCCCTCCAAGGTGGACCCAAGAGTGCCATTGTGGACTCGAAACGCGTACAAATCAGGGCTCCTTTCAGCGAACCACCGGAGTCCCGAATTTCAGAAGCTTTACAGTCAAACGGCGAGCATCATCAAAAAGAGGTTGGACATACCCCGGGATTACCACGTCCTTTTCACCTCCTCAGCAACCGAGTGCTGGGAGATTATCGCCCAATCGGTAATTGACAAGGAGAGTTACCATTTTTTTAATGGCGCCTTTGGCCGAAAGTGGTTTGAGTACACCCAAAGGATCTTCCCTGGGGCCAACCCCCTGGAATTTGACCTCGAGAATGAACTTGATCCTAATCTTCTGCCAAACAGGCCAGATTTAATTTGTTTAACCCAGAATGAAACCTCCAACGGAACCCAAGTACGTTATTCGACTATAGTCGAACTGCGTAACTCATTCCCCGAAAGCCTGTTGGCTTTGGATGCCACTTCCTCTATGGCTGGGATCCGTTTACCATTCTCGGCGGGAGATATCTGGTATGCCTCCGTCCAAAAATGCTTCGGACTTCCCTCCGGCATGGCTGTTCTGATCTGCTCTCCCCGATCTGTAGAACGAATCAAAGCAAAGGGGGAGAACCAGCACTACAACAGCCTTGACTTCATCCTCCAGAATGCGGACAAGATGCAAACATCATATACTCCCAATGTTCTGGGTATCTATTTACTTCAGGAGGTAATGAAAAGCCGGAAGAAGATGCGGGTGGTTAGCGATACGACAGAACGCAGAATGTCGTCCTGGGTCGAATTGATTAAGGATCACTCCTTGTTCGATCTGCTGGTTACCAATGAGGCGGTTCGCTCCTCCACAGTCCTTGCGGTCAAGGCCTCTCCCGAAGCTATAACAGATTTCCATGTTAAGACTCGTGCCTCTGGGTTTGTTTTAGGTCAGGGATATGGCGATCTAAAATCTACCACATTTCGGGTTG
>JAPUIL010000371.1 GCA_027297085.1 Verrucomicrobiota bacterium
TAGTACGGCTCTAAGCCTGTAAATGCCCGGCGTGCCCGTCACGATGCGTTCAGTTCCCCAATCATCATTTGCGATACTGAAGATCCTATAAAAAATCATATCGCCCTCCGGGGTTACCGTTCGATAGAAAAGCCATATATCTCCCCCCCTATCCTCCGTAGCCATAGGCTTGTGGCTATTTTGAAAAGCATTAGAAAGGGAGACTTCCGAAGCCCATTTATTCGTGCCTCGATTGAATCTGCTAAACTGTATTCGATCCCTTCCCAGTCGGGCCCGCCAGAAAGCCCAGACCGTATCACGACTGTCTATCAACAAATGCGGCTGTATTTCGCGATTTATTTTTCCCGTAATCCTCTCTGGGTCACCGATTGGGTTGGCATCGTTATCAAAGCGCAACCACCAAATGTGATCATTGCCTGCCGTATTGATATCTTGTAGACTTGTTTGATAGATCATAAAAACGACACCGGTCGAATCCAGACCTATAGATGGGAATTGAGGATTATGGTCAGGAGAAGGCGGTCCGGAATTCTCTATGACCTGTGTATCCCCTTCCCAGTCGTCGGTTAGCCGAATATATCGTTTCATCCATATACTGGGCCGATTGTTTTCCCGAAAGGAAGTCCAAAAGAGCCAGAGGTTGGTGTTTTGATCTTCAAAAACCTGCTGTTGAAAATCATTTGCTGAAGAAGTGACGAGATCAGAGTCATCATCCCAGGCTCCGCTCTCCTGAGAGTGCCGCTTTGACCATATGTTTTGGTTTGTTGCGCCCCGATCGGTGTTCCAAAACAACCAAGTGTCACCGATACTATCACCCAATGCAATGGGTTCTGTATCATCCGCCGCATCTGTGGTAATGCGTTCATCACCCAGCCAACTTTGGGTTCTGGAAATGTATCTTCGCAACCAGATATCTCTGTTGCCGGTGCGGTTGGAAACGAAAAAAGCCCAAAGGTCTTGTTGCGCATCCTGGATAAAAGCCGCCGTGGCCTCATTGCTTGGCGGGCCCTCAGTTAACAACGCTTCAGAGGAGGCCGGGATTTCACCGCGCAGCATCGCGTTTAGCGCATCACGCAGGCTCACGATCGGTCTGCCCTCTCCCCTGCGGTAAGCGGCGAAGCTGGTACCCAACAGATCTTCAACGAGTGTACTGGGTGGTAATGCTAGATTCTTTTCCCGTAAATCGGTCACATCGCTTACGTTAATCAAATGCGGATCTTCGTCCCGCAATTCGAAGGTAGCTAATCCATAATAGGTATGCGAGGCAATATAGTCGGGATCGCCTGGAGCGGGGACATTTGTATCGAGGCGGACACGAACGACCCAGTCTCTTTTGATACGGACTGCGCTTTCGGTTCCAAGTTCGGGCAAAATCAGGCTTGCGTCTTCGTCGGAACGAACCAAACGCTCCCAAACATCGAGGTAAACCAAAGCTGTACCCGGACCGGCCGGTATCGCCGCAATAACCGGCACACCCAGTCCTGTTGCAAGTTCAGGGGCTCCGGCATTTTCTACATATAAGGCTTGCGCCTTAAAATTGATATCTGCGGTGATAAACAAATCCTGGCCATCTACGAGAATACGGCCGACATTATTTAGACCATCCGGCCCGCCTGAAACGCCAGAAGTGATTATAAAATCATTTTCAAGTTCAGCCCCCTCAATTCGAAATCCATCATTGTCCAGCGGCACCCCGTTCCCCACAAACCATTTAAGAAAGGCGCGCACCTCGAATTTGCGTATATCTTCCATTTCGTTCCAGTCAGCATCCACAAGCGGCACGCTTTGTTGTAAACGAACACCGACGTAACTTCGTAAAGAGTTGAATGTGTCTGGTGTAATTACTGCCATGCCATCATCTCCATTTCAGAATTAAATTATCTTAGTTAAGTAATAAACACTGTCCTATCCGTTATAGGCATAAACTCTTCCAGAACTTTCTCGATACGCAAGATAGTGGCATCGATCTCATCCTGGTCAGACGTGTCCGGAGTCAAGTAGAGCCCGATAGTATCCCTAGCGTATTGGTCATCGTTGGTACGCTTACCTTTCTCGCCGACTGCATAGGTATAGGTCTGAAAGTCATCGAACGTGTCCCTCAGCGAAATTTTGGCAGCGTTTCTCGTGTCAACTGTCGTACAACCTGCATAACGAAAATCAACTGTCTCCGTTGCGCCGTAGACCTTGCTGTGATAGGTAAGGCTTTCGTTCGAGCGAAAAATAAGCAACAATCCTTCATCGCTAGCTATCGGTAAGGGATTACGTTGTGAATATGGATTGTCGGTAGTTAGTTCAGATGTTCCCCAGGTATGTTCCCTCGCGTCCAGAATATTTTGTACGATAGACCAGCTACCACCCCGGTTTGAGTTCCAGAAGACTTCTATATTTCCATCTGCATTAACCAAAGCTGCAGGTTCATTGTCGTCGTACTCACTATCCGGGAAATCTTTTGGCAAGCTACGGATAACACTCCAATCAGAAACGGTCGGATCGATCCTCCTCTTGACGCGATAAACTACTGTCCAACGCCTGCGCTCGGGAGCGGCTGTCAAATCTTTGCGTGCCCAGAAAACCCAGATCCTTTGGTTGAGTGCTGCCGGATGGAAGAGAACAAACATATCATCTTCCACCCTGGGATCCTCGATACCATCAAGCGGGAAGCTCGCGGCCGGATCCAACTGCCAATCTGTGCCGTCATGGCGATTGTACTTTAGCGTCAACAGACCGTCCACTCGCTCGAGCCAAAAAAGCCAGAGCCCTCCTTGATGGTCGACTATCGCCCAGGGCTTGCGGCGATCGGTTGGCAGGTCAGAAAAGGTTTCAATATTCGACCACTCGTTGTTTGTCCGTGTACGGTAATCAATACGCCAGATGCGATCTGTTTCATCATAGACATTCCAAAAAACCCATAGCTTATCGCCTTGTAGAGCTGCTGTTGGATATTTCTGAATTCGCTCACCTTCTGTAAGCGAACGACTGGGCGTCCATATAGTCAAGTTGTTACCTTTCAACTGAATAGTATATTCTAGTTCGGTTTTTATATTCGTAAGCAACCAGCCGCCTGCCATCTTTTCGACCGTAGAATCCAAGAAAAGAGGAAATCCTTTGTCATTAAACATCTGAATGAGTCCGGCCGGAACATTACCGTTATCAAGATCATTTTGAAATCCCAATGACGTCTCAAAGACAAAAAATGCTTTGTACCATATCTCCCATCCACCCTTCTTAAATGTATGATAAAAAAGCCAGAGGACGCCATCTTGATCGCGGGAAGCCGTTGGTCTGCCTTCGTAGGCAAAATCGAGAGAAAGTGGATCACTCGGGACTAACCACTGGCCAGTGCTGCTGCGTTGCCCCAACCACAGATTCATTCGCTCCGGACGATTCGACAGGAAGACATTGTGCACAAACTCTTTGGTTCTGCTTTCCCAGCCGCTTATGCGCTTGACCGTGGCTTCGACCGTGGGAATGATGCCAATAGTTTTATAGAGAGTCGGTGCATTTCGGATTTCATTGCGCTGCGTTTCAATTTCCAGATTGTGATCTGTTTTCCAGCCGATCCATTGTGCCAGTAGTGGCAGCAAACGCCCATCCACTTTATCAAGGTTATGTGAATCCAGAATAGTCTTGGCAAAACTGAAGAGTTGGTCAAGCTGGTGTCCCGGCAGATCAATAAAGCGGCGTAACTGCCCTCGTTGCTCATCCTCTTTCAACATTCCATCGGGAACAGTTTTCGGCAATACCGTATCGTAACGGTGATAGAGCGCCGGCAAGAGGTTGTACATCCGTCCGGCAATATTGTACGGAGCAGTCGCAGTGGCTGATGTCCGGTTTTGGCGATAGAATTGATATTCCGGTGGATCGCCCTCATATGGAAACAGCATATAATAATACACCGTCTCGCCTTTCAGATTATTGTCCACAGCAGAATTCAGATCCATTCCTTCAACCACGACGATGCCATCTTCTGCTGAGGTCGGGTGGCTTCCCTCACGACGGACCACGCGCACGCCTGGAAATTCGTCGGGGTCGGGGTTCACCCATTTTAGGTCTATTCGGTTGCCATTTGGGTGAGGTACTGCAGTAATGTTATTGAAGCGTATGCTCAAATCCCTCCCTCCAGTTTAACTATTTTGATACCGCCAGCATATCCGGGATCGTCCGGAATTCGCGCGATTTCGTTACCACTTAACTTAATCTTGCCCGAGGAGTCTGGTTCCTGCCCTTCGCGCCTGAATTCGGTGATAGTCACAAATTTCACACCAACAATTGCCTCAATCGCTTCGAAGAATTTGCTAAGGTAAATGGTCCGTGCAAAATCGACGTGTTCAAAAGCAAGGAGGTCTCCAGCCGCTTTCTTTACTTTCTCCTTTATCTCCTCCTTGGAGTAATAGCTCTCCACACCGACCTCGGCCGCGACGAATATCTTTACGTAATCTACATCTTCAATTTCAATGATGGCTGAAAGAGGTCGCTTATCTTCAAAGTGAGCCAGCAGGTTTGCCTCCAGCACATCACTCACTTGCCCTCCACCCTCAGGGGCTACAAATAAGGTGACTGTATTCCAGTTGGTTCCTTCTGCACGCACCTTACCGACCCCCTTGAAGTCTAGGGCAAGGGCTTTGTAATCCGCCGCCGTGACAGACCGCTTCAGCGAACGAAACACACTGGGGGCGTGCCGTATCGCCTGCTCAATGCTTTCCTGTTCCGCACCACCTGTGGCTGGTTCAGGGTTTGTGACCTTTACACCCAGCAGGGCCAATTGAGAAGCATCAACAATGGTCTGTATGTTATCTGCCGCGACGTTGCCTTGGGACCCTCCCCCCACACGGTACGTGGTTTTTATGATGGCTCCACTGGCAGGTATTTCGCCAAAAGCACCGTCGCCAAAAATGACTGTGGCACGATCTGA
>JAPUIL010000372.1 GCA_027297085.1 Verrucomicrobiota bacterium
TTTTATTATACGATGAATGACCAGGTATCCAAATCATGTTCCAAAAATGGAAGCTGCGGCGTTAGCGGAATGTGCCCGGGGCAAGCCCTGTTTCTCTCCTTGTTAGCAGGAATGAGCTTGAGCACAGTAACAGGTATCGAATGGCTGACGCCCGTTGTGGCTGTAATCCTTGGATTCGTCCTTATTACCGGCATCTGGCGTCGACTTATTCCTAGTCTGAAATAGTGGCAGATTTTTGCCTTCCTCATTGATGCGGAGCTTACGGAACGGGGAATGTGATCCTAAATGGGTTTTGCTTCCATCTTCATTGGTGCAAGAGATATATCTTCGGAGTTTGCTTAAAAAAAATTGCTAAGGCTGCTTGTCCTTTAGACGATTCAAAAGTACGACATTTCTTGAATCTGCCCTATGCCTGTTGGCTTTGCTTCCAGCAACCATGTTCCATTCGATTCGATATACCCTGATGCTTCTTTGTTTTTGTGCAGGTAATCTTGCAGGAAACGATTCACCGATACCCGAGCCACAAGAGATACCCGCCTATCGATTGGACAGAGACTACCGGCCTGAGATTACGGCAGTCCTTGTGGACGAACCTCCCCAAATTGATGGATATCTCGATGAGGAAGTGTGGCAAACGGCACCCTCCAGCGGACCACTCATCCAATACCGACCGCGTTCAGGCATTCACATGGACCAGCAAACGGAATTTCGCGTAGCCTATGACGCAAACTATTTGTATGTCGCAGTGTGGTGTTGGGATACCGAGCCGGATAAAATTGTTTCCCGCTATATGCGCCGCGATGACAGATTGTGGGAAGACGACTCTGTCAGTATCTCTCTCGACACCTTCAACGATCTGCGAAACAGCTATTCGTTCATTTTTAACCCCAATGGCACACGGCACGACGGCATCTCCACCAACAATGTTAATTATAATTCTGAGTGGGATGGCATCTGGGAAGTGAAAACCCAAATAACAGATTACGGTTGGCAGGCCGAATTGGCCTTTCCTCTTGCGACCTTCAGTTTTGATCCGAAAGCCACTCAATGGGGCCTCAATGTTTCCCGAAGAATAAAACGCCTAGATCAAAGGGGTATTTGGTCATCACCACGAACTTCCATTCGAACCTATTATGTTTCTGAAGCTGGCAAACTGAAAGGCTTAAGCGGTCTCCAACAAGGATTGGGTCTTGAATTCAATCCTTATATTTTGGGAAAACAATCGGAAGACAAAGATCTGGGAACGGATGACTTCGATTTCGAATGGGGAGGTGACTTTCGTTACCGTATTACTCCCAAGATGAGCGCCACCTTAAGTTATAACACCGACTTTGCCGCTGCTGAGACCGATGCCCGGCAGGTCAATTTAACTCGTTTCTCCCTGTTCTTTCCTGAAAAACGCCCCTTCTTCCTGGAGGACGCCGGTGTATTCACTTTTGGCGGGTTGGCCGGAAGGTTTAGGCGAAGGACGGGAACTAGAACGTCACCAGTCATCCTACCTTATTTCAGTCGGCGTATCGGTTTGAATAACGACGGACAGGTCGTGCCGTTATTAGGGGCGGTTAAACTAACTGGTCGGATTGGTGATTATAATATCGGAGTCATCGATGCAGTTGTAGACGCTAACGGGGAGCTGGATAGCCAGAATGCATTTGTGGGTCGCGTAACGCGTCAAATCTTTGACCAATCCTCTTTTGGAGTTTTGGTAACGCATGGCGATCCAAATTCTGAATACGATAATCTGCTCTTGGGAAGTGACTTTCAGTACCTGACCAACAAGTTTCTAAATCAATACCGTTTGGAAGTGAATGCCTTTGCCATGGCAACGGATTCGGACCATCCGGATTTCGAGAGTGGTTTGGCCCCCGTTTTGGGTGGCAGTGCGATCCTTCCCGCCGATGAATTTGATATCGAGTTCGCCTTCATGCACGTGGATGATCACTTTAACCCGGCCTTGGGATTTGCACCGCGCCGGGGAGTTCGCAGGTATTACACAAACTTATCTTATAAACCTCGGCCGGAATCCATTGAGTGGTTAAGGCAGTATTTTCTGACCTACGAAGCCGAGTATGTTACTGACCTTTCCGACAAGCTTGAATCCGCCACGCACCTGATAACGCCTCTCCACCTGCTGTTCGAGTCCGGTGATGAATTTTTCCTCTCCATGGAAAATTCAGCCGATGTACCCGATAGCCAATTCACAATCTACGATGTTGATGACGATGAAAATGACGTTCATATCCCTGCCGGGGACTATTCATGGACACGGGGACTGATTGGATTTCAGACCGCTACCAAGCGTATGATTAATTTAAAACACGACTTTTCATTCGGCGATTTCTACGATGGTAAGCGGACTGAAAATACATCCGTTTTAACTTTTCTTCCATCCAAGCATTTTGGATCGATACTCAGTTACTCCAAGCAAGATGTGGAACTGCCCAGTGGAGACTTTGACATAAAACTGGCGTCCCTGACAGCGTTGGTCAATTTTACTCCCGACTTCACCTGGTCGAACCTGGTACAATATGACAATGTTTCCGATTCGATGGGAATCAACAGCCGGTTAATTTGGGAATACCGACCTGGGAAACGGTTTTTCCTTGTGCTAAACCAAAGCTATTTGGACGAGCGTACTGGATTTGTACTTAAACAAATGGATACAACGATAAAGTTTAGCTCCATTTTCCGGTTTTAGGATGGGTAAGGGATCAGCCCCGAAGGGGAAGCCGAATGGGTCATTCCTTGATGGTCCGATCTTTAAGAGCCGGTCATGTCGATTGAAGGTCTCGGAGCTTGCGGAACGGTGAATGTGTGGGGAAGAGTAGCAATCCTGAAAAGTGCCTCCTCAGAGCGCAGTTATTTGTCTGAGTTTTCTTATGGCACCCCTGATACCTATCTCGTCTGTAAATCTCTAATCTACCCTCTGAGAGGGGATTTATCAGATTCTAGGGGCATTTCTGAATGGCATCGTCGTTTTACTGTACAGCCTTGGGCAGGTGTAGAGCAAAAACATCGCCTACAAGGCCCCTGAAATTTGGTTTTGATAGGAGGCGGTTAGGCGGAACAACAAAGGACGGTCTACGGGCCTCCTTACCCCAAAGGTGGTCGAAACCGGAAACGGCAAGATGGTTGCCCAACTCGTCTACGATCCCGATGGCGGAATCTGCCCGATTGACGAAAGCCAACTGCCGGGCTTTGTCCTAAGG
>JAPUIL010000373.1 GCA_027297085.1 Verrucomicrobiota bacterium
AAGAAGCTCCTCTTTCATCCCGATGATGGCGTTGGCCCCCTCGCCTATGTTGTTGTACAGGCTGGTCACCTGGTTGTAGAGAGCCCAGAAAGCCTCGTCGAAACCCTGATTGTGCGGGTAGGACTCCTCGGTGTCGCCCAAGTGCAGCTTGCCGTAGAAACCGGTGGCGTAGCCGGCCTGGGAGAGCACTTCGGCCAGCGTGACGTTCTCGGCCGCAAATCCTGTGTACTCGATGGGAAAGCCGATCTCCCACGTGCCCGTGCGGATGGCAAGCTGTCCTGTCATCATCGCCGAACGACTCGGCGTACAACCGGGCTCGGTATACATGCGGGAAAAGAGCATTCCATCTTCCGCCAGCTTGTTGAGGTGCGGCGTCTTGTAGCCGCGGATCTGCTGGTACAGCGGATCCCCGAACGACATCACCGGCTGGTCGTCCCACATGTAGTGGATGATATTGGGTGGTCTGCCGTACTTCTCTCGCAGCTCGGCGAGTTTTGTGTCGAGTTCCCCGTCCTCGACAGCCCATGCCTTGCCGTTTTGAGCTTCGAGAATGTAGTACTCGGCGTCGTGGATGATTTTTTCTTTTGCCTGCACTACTGCCGTAAACAGTAATACGACTAGTCCCGGTGCAAGCAATAATTTGCTCCCTTTAATTCCTCTCATAGCCTTTCTCCTACGCTATAAATTTCGATTCAGGTCTAGCCCGCATTTCAAACTGGTGGGCCTTGGATCGATGAAAATTTCATATATGTTTTTTTAGAATGACAGAGTCCATTTTGGAGTGAGCCCTATTCCCATAATTTACTCTCGGGGCTAAAATCCTAAAGTCAATCGACTATCTTTAATATTGTATCCGCCCCATCGAGGCTTTAATATCAGAAATCCGCAAAGAAAAACATTATAAATCTGGCATTAGGTATGGATCAACCCTTTATCCTGCATCGGTATTTTGACATTTTGATGATTATTGCGTCAATGCTCAAAACTGGGACCTTGATTATCGCCAAATCGAATCGGGTCCTTTTTCCGGTGAACTGCTTATGGCCGGCAACAGAACGGCTTTGCTTACGCGCGCGAAACTTGGGCGAAAAATGATCCAGAAAGGAGCCACCCCTCAGGGAATGATTACCATCGGCCTACTCGCCGACCCCGGAATCAGCTTGTATTGGCGTAATATCAATATTTCAGGTGATCTACTGTTCGTTTTTCCCGAAAACGGTGAGTTAGACAGTATTTCTCACATTGTTCGCTGAACTCCCTTCCGAAACGTTGAAGTATCCGAGCTAAAATCTTCCTTTGAGTTTTTCGAAGTCGTTAATTTGGAGGCTGAGTGCGGTAGGTTTCGATTTCCACGAGTGCGTCGTCTACTTTCCGGAATGCGGTCAGTACCGTATTTTCAAACTAGTCGTCTCGGCACCGAGCATAGAGAGGTAATTTGTAATTACCTTTGGAAACTATGCAGTTTTATTAGCCATTTATTTAGAAATTCGTAAGGTATTTTTCCTTTGAGGCGTCCTGCGGATTAGTGATATTTCAGATTTGCTTCCAGCCAGCTTAGTCTTCGTATCCATATTGTTCTTCTACTTTAATAACTGATGAAGCCCCCTGTTATTTTGAAAATAAAAATTCGAGACTTACACGATTGTCGGTACGACGATAGAGCGCTTACAGAATGTGGGCTCAGTAATAGGGTGACTTACGTCAGAAAAAGTTCGTCTAAGGATTCCACCATAGCCCAATTCAATCAGGTCCTTTTGACCAAACTCTTACCAGTCGGGATTGATTCCTATTAACGAAATCCAGTCAACCGGCTATTCGAACTGATTGGCTTTTCAGGGCACCTTTCAGTCTATCATCACTCTGGAGCGCGATCGGCAGCTTACTAATTCTCAGCGGTTGTTCGAGGCGCCCGAACTGGATCTGCCAAATAGTCTCTGATCGGCACACAGCGGTCATTCAACAAATTCGATTGCGCCATTTGAACGTCCGCTTTCCTGATTCATCGTAGATCGGCAAATACTAGTTAAGGGGAAACGTCCTCTTTCTTCCGAGCTTCCTGGAGATTGCGGTTAAGGAGACGGAGGTAGATCCTCCGTCCCCATCTCCTGTCCCCCTATTTCAAGGCATCAACGTTGATGCCGATTGTGACGGCGCCTAGGCTGTAGCCGTTACTGCGCGCCACCGTGAGGCTCGTCTGCGAGATGTTGATGCCATCTTCTTCCTCGACATCATCGATGAACACCGCATGGGAGCCCACCGAGAAGGTCTTCTTCCACTTGGCCTCGTCACCCTGCATGTAGTCGCCCGTGCCGTTGGTCTGACCCACATTCAAGCCTTTGTTGTCCATGACGAAGATTTCGGTGATGACACCGTTGGAGGCCGCCTTGATGCCGCGCAGGAAGCTGGCCAGCTGATTGTTCATCTTGCTGCTGACCAGGTCCCCGCCGCCGACCCGTCGCTCGGCCCGCCAGCGCTGATCCAGATTGTCGATGTCAGCAGCCGATAGCCCCCTGTGATTCAGGTTCTGCTGATAGATGGCGCGATGTAGCTCTTCGGATGCTACCCAGCCGCGAATCTGCGAATCCACGTAACTCTGGATCTTCGCTACATGCCCACCGGCCATGGCGGTAGAGTGGACGGCGGCCAGAAACAGCGAGCCCGCTGTAAGTGCAACTAACTTTCTCATTGTCAATCCTCCTACGATTTTCGATAGCTATTATGGTTGCTGGTATTTTGTATACCACACTGGAGAATACATCATGCCAAGGAATAAAGCACCAGCGAACTAGAGCTCCTCCCTATATATCAAAATCGCTCGTCACGGGTAAGTTCATCTATCGAAATTCGCTATTAGCGTTTTCGTTGGCCCAAAAACCCCTCAGCGTATCCATACTTGGTCCCCATACGTCCGTTAACTGCTCTATACCCGATATTGGGCATTCTATGCTTCGACAGCCGGTTTGGGCACTTTGCGGTCTACCATTACTTTGAAGCCTGGTTGGCAGCTTACTAAGTCTTAGCAGTCGTTCAAGAGGCTCAAAATGTTCCTGATAGGTGGCCGCTGATAATCGAAATATATCCATTTCTTCCGTTGCCCTTCATCCCATTTGGTCGGATGGTCCCCGTACATATATCTGGAATCATCTTCATGTCACTACTCGCTGAAAATCAACTTACAGATATCGTTAATCTGATTGTGGATGAATATGGATCTCGAATAATTCCGATCCATAGCACCGTTAGATAGCAATCTGATTCTCATGTTACGGTACGAGGCGCCACATTCATCCAGTCGGTCTCGGCGCTCGACCCCAACTCACGCGGTGATCCTTTGCAGTTTTATATGAGCCGCCGCACCCCACCCTGAACATCGGGTCGCTGGAAAAGTCACGACTATATCCCGCGCAAACACACGAGGTATAGTCGGACTTATTTACTGGTTGGTTTTTACTACCGATTCGGCTACTTGATAAGAACCTCTCTCGATAATTTGGAGAAATGCTCGCAACCGGTTTCCGTAACACGGATGGTCTCGCTGAAACCAATTCCCCATTCTCGGTAGCGCAAGCACAAGGGCACCATGTGAAATGTCATGTTGGGCTGAAGCTCACGTTGTTCGCCCTTACGCAGGCTGATGATTTCTCCTTCGCC
>JAPUIL010000374.1 GCA_027297085.1 Verrucomicrobiota bacterium
CTGGAAAACGGTGGATGTGCATCAACCAAAAGTCAGTGTAACTCGGCCCTTCGACGTAACCCCGCGCCCCCGCGCAAAAGCCCGGGGGGCTTTTTGGGGTTTCCGAATCTTAGGGAACAGGAACCTAACCAATCCAGCCGCGGTACGCATCATGCCAGGCCTTCTCCCTAGCTAACTCAACTTCCCGGACTAGCTTGGGATTAGAATACCACCGAGACTTCGATCTAAATAACCTGTTAATTTTGATGCTCATGGCTTACTCCTTTGAAGTTGGGCCTCCCGGCTCTATGTTTTACACTAATTAAGATGCCATAAATCTGTGGGTAAAACGCCGGTCAAAGGTCTGATTTCGTTATCGATAATAAGTACTAGGGCAAGCCCCTCCTTTGGGTAATACATCGCTTGGCGCCTGGAATTAGTAGCTTGTATGAGCAAGCCAAAGACGGGATTAATATGGAATGCTGCACCGTGGACAAGTCGCTTCCGCCGACGTGGTGATGCTTGCTTGACCGCTTTTCAGGTTGAACCTAAACTGGCCTCATGCGCCGCACCGAATTGTAATCACGGCATAGTAGCTGTCGCGGACACCGACGATTCGTCGCCACCTGTCAGCTGGCTAATGTCGGTTGAATATTTGATGTCCAACCCTCTCGGAGAGGTTGAGATGGAAGGCCATGACATGACTAGAGATCAACTAATAGTAGAAGTGTCAGCCCTGAAGGAAAGGGCCGCTGACCTCGAATCATCGAAAGAGGGACTAAAACGGACGGTGGAGGCGCTGCGAGGGAGCCAGGAGGTGGAGCGACGCCTAATTGAAGAGAACCAATTGCTGACTCAGACCGGGCAAATCGTGTCTTCCACCCTCGACATCGACGAAGTGTATGAGCGATTCGCCGCCCAAATGAAAAAACTGGTGGACTTCGACCGGCTGGCGATCAACATTATAGACCATGAGGCCGGTGTTTTCGTCTTCAAATATGTTTCTGGCTTAGTCCAACCGGGTCGCCAGGTCCCCGACGTGGTGGCCTTGCCAAACACCCAGACCGAGCATGTTATCGCTACTGGCCGAACCCTGATCCGCGGGAATCTTGTCAGTGATCGCCAGTTCGCCGGGGACTCTTCCTCCGTTAAATTAGGATTCCGCTCCACCATCATGTTGCCTCTCTTCCACAAAGGCCGAATTCTGGGTACTTTGAGCTTGCGGAGCCGCAAGATTAATGCTTTCGGGTCCCGAGAGCAGTCCATCCTCGAGCGCTTGTCGGACTACATCGCTCCGGCTATGGAAAATGCCGAACTCTATTCTCAACGAACCAAGGCGGAAGTGGCGCTGCGAGAAAGCGAGGAACGATACAGGTCCCTTTTTGAGGAATCGGGGGACCCTGTCTTTATCAGCTCCCAGGGCATTATTGTCGACGCCAACCAGGCTGCTCTAGATGAGTTTGGCTTTTCAAGGGAAGAAGCCATCGGTTCCAACGTGGAAGATCGATTCGTGGATCCGGAGGACCGCACCAGATTCCGAAAGGAAATGGAACAATCGGGGTTCGTGACCGATTTTGAAGCCCAGCTGCGCAAAAAAGACGGCACCGTGATGGACTGCTTGCTGACTGCCAACAGGCGCCCCAGCTCCGACGGCACGGCCCAAGGAGAAGTCCAGGGAATCGTCCACGATATCACCGATCGCAAGCGCGCCGAGGATGCACTCCGTGCGTCGGAGGAGCGGTACCGGGAGCTCGTTGAAACGGCCCAGGATGTGATCTTCACGGCCTCCCCTGAAGGAATGTTCACATCGATTAACCCTGCATTCGAGTCGCTCACGGGATGGTCCAGGTCTGAGTGGCTAGGCAAGCCGTTCGCGGAGCTTATTCATCCCGACGATCTGCCGCAGTCGTTAGAAATGTTTCATCGCGTGTTGGGTGGGGAAAGGCCGCCGATGTTCGAACGTCGCGTGCTGGTCAAATCAGGTGAGTATATAACCGGCGAATTCCTGACAACGCCGCAGCTGCATGATGGAAAAGTCGTCGGCATTTTCGGTGTTGCGCGGGACATCAGCGAACGGAAGAGAGCGGAAGAGGAGCTCTTGCAGCAAACGAGGGAATTGGCGGTGCTGGAAGAGCGCAACCGGATGGCCCGGGAAATCCACGACACGATGGCCCAGGGGTTCACAGGCATTGTGCTGCAGATGGAGGCAGCCGAACAAATTATGGAAGACAGTACCGGCGCGCTGGCGGAACGCCTAAACCGTGCCCGGGCCTTAGCTCGGGAAGGTCTTCAGGAAGCAAGGCGGTCCGTTTGGGGCCTGATGCCCCAGGCCCTGGAGCGGCTACCCTTCGACGCGGCGCTGCAAGAAGAAGTGCGGCGATTTGACGCCGAGGGCCAAGAGAAAACTGCTTTCAACCAGTCAGGTAAGCGCCGCGAGTTGCCGCCGGATGTGCAGACCGTGCTGCTCCGGATTTGCCAAGAGTCTCTCATAAATGTTAGACGTCACGCCGAGGCCAAAGAGGTCAGCGTTAATCTCGAATATCACCCCCAAGAGGTGCTTCTTAGCGTGCAGGACAATGGTGTTGGCTTCGACCCGGCTACCGTGCAAAATGAAAAAAGAGGGGTTTCGTTCGGCTTGATTGGAATGCGGCAACGGGCTGAGCAACTGGAAGCGCAGCTGGTTGTTGAGAGCACCAAGAACAAGGGCACGTTGGTGCAATTGACCATCCCTACTCTATAGTGTTACCCAAAACTTCGGCCGGGAGATGTGGACCGTGGCAAACATCAAAATCCTCATTGTCGACGACCATGAAATGGTGCGGGACGGGCTGTCCGTAATGATGGAATGGGTAGAGGATTTCACCGTGATTGGCGAGGCCCAAAACGGCCTGGAAGCGGTGGAGAAAACCAAGTC
>JAPUIL010000375.1 GCA_027297085.1 Verrucomicrobiota bacterium
CACCATCGGAGTCCTAGAGGCCACAGGAAAAATCGTGCCGGTCTTTCACGTTGGTCGATACTGCAGTTCGCATCAACCGAACCCCCATATCTTCCACCAGGGTCTGAAAGCGGTTAGAGAATAATTCGATCTCCACCGCTCTGGCGTTCACTTTTAGGGCACGAGTTTCACCAGTAAATTCGAGTCGCAATGTTCTTCTTGTACCCACCCGGGCCATCCAACCGGCGTCTACAACGAGGGTACTAAATGGATCCTGAATAATTGCCGGACCTTTAATCTGCATGCCTGGCAAAAAATCACTACGTGCAAATATATCGGCTTCAACCCATTGATCGCCGCTAAAAGCACGCTGACTCTTTAAAGGTGTTGGCTGCACACCTGGGTCTGGGAAGTGCTCCTCATCTATTGGAAGTGCCACTGAGGATACCACCACACGGTAACAAACTACTTCGATGGATTTTAGGTCGGGAATATAGCCGAAGGTCGATTGATACAACCCGGAGAATTTATCCAATAGAGATTCATTCGGCAGCCAGTCCAAATCGAGAGCTGTCTCCTGCCCAAGCAACCTGAAGCTGACAATTCGTCGACTCAAAGCCGTCTCTTTTCGATCACCAGGATTCAGTTTTGCACGAGCCGCATCTTCCAAATCCGCGGTTAGTGAAACCGACTTGCTTTCAAATTCCTCAAAGGAACATAGCGTCTGATGTTCCGCGAAACCTTCGACGAGTGCCTGCGAAAGACCTGCGGCACTTAACAAACCGGCGTCATTCGGAAACAGAACAGTAATGATACCAAGTTTTTCAGCGATACCACATGCATGCTGGCCGCCCGCCCCGCCGAAAGCAACCAAGGCATACTCAGAGGGATCGTATCCTTCACCGGTTGAGATTTTCCGGATGGCATCGGTCATGTTCTCATTGGCGATCTCCAGCAAACCAGCCAAAAGGCTATCAGAAGAACAATCTTCGCCGCCGGCATGAAGTCGTTGCATTAAAACCTCCAACTCCTCGCGGCTTTTTTTCAGAACGACCGGAATGCCAAACTGAGCCGCATCCATTCGACCCAAGAGCAAATTAACATCTGTCACTGTGAGCGGACCACCCGTCCCATAACACGCCGGACCAGGTTCCGCACCGGCGCTTTCCGGACCAACCCGTAAACGCTCACCGTCAAACTGGCAAATCGATCCACCACCGGCCGCTACGGTTTCAATTTTTAAACTGGGTGCCAGAATCCGCGTATCGCCCACACGCGTTTCAAATTGATATGCTAAGACACCTTGGTATCGAGTAACATCGGTACTCGTCCCACCCATATCGAAGCCGATGATTTTCGACGCACCGGATTGTTTACCCACTCCCACGGCTCCGATCACGCCGCCAGCAGGCCCACTGAACAGACTGTCCCGCGCACGAAAGGAATCGCTCGGCACCAGCCCACCCGAACTGGTCATAACCGACAATCCTTCTCCGCCAAATTCCGAAACGATCCGTTCCAAATAGGAATTCAAAACAGGCGACAGATACGCATCTACCAATGTTGTTTCCGCTCGCGGAAGAATCTTTATAAACGGCGCGCATTCACTCGAAGCCACCACTGTGTTAAATCCTTTTTCACGGAGGAATTCGACCAGCTTCTCCTCAGCGCGCCCATCCTGGTAACTATGCATGAGGCAGATCGCAGCCGTGCTGACACCACGCGCCAACAGATTCTCAACTTCGTCTGAAAGCGATTCCAAAACCGGCGATCCGGTACTCGCATCCATAGGTACTTCGACCACCGATTCATACAACGGCTTCGGCCTCACGATATTCAGAGCAAATAGGTCTGGCCTCTGTTGAGTATTAATTTGGAGCAGGTCACCTAAACCTTGGTTGATAAATAGCACAGTCGGCGCTCCTTTGCCTTCAAGCAGCGCATTGGTCCCCTTCGTTGTTGCCAAGCGCAAACGCGACTCAGGCAAACGCTCGTTTCCCGGAGTCCCGGTGATCACGCGGGCGGCCAACTCCGGAGCCTCGCCTTTATACTGCAATTCGACCAGGTCTCCGACTTGGTCAGAGTTGAAAACAGCCTGGTCCAGCATCAGCTCATTTCGGTCGGATTTAAAAAAGAGCACAGTTGCCTCGACATCAGAATTCGGTAACCGAACTCGAAATTCCTTAAAGAAATCATCCGGATAGTCTTCAGGAAGATCAACCAACAGTGATCGAGTACCCACATCACGAATACTCGCACGAATTGAACTGCTGCTAAGAACCTTGGCTCGATGCCAGTTTCCATCCGGCCCTTTTCCCAGGCAATCCGTAAACGTACCGCCGGTATCAATCCAGAACTCCCACACCTGCACCATGCTATTCAGGATTCAGAACCTTCTTGTTCAGGAGTCCCAACTCTTCATTTCCAGAAAGTCGTCATCGTTTTCATCCACTGTGTAGACGACGATACGCTGGCGTAAGTCCTTGGGTTCTGAACCCGGCAGGCTACTTCTCCCAATCTTACCATCGAGATTCGCGTCCACCACTACATAGATGTGCGGATTGCCAAATGCATCGACCAGGCGATCCGCGCCGCTTACTTTTTCCAGTTCACTCAGCTGAAGATCGAAGTAGCGTTTCAGCTTGGGGTTAAAGGATTTGATCA
This sequence comes from Verrucomicrobiota bacterium, assembly GCA_027297085.1. Lineage (GTDB taxonomy): Bacteria > Verrucomicrobiota > Verrucomicrobiia > Opitutales > UBA2995 > UBA2995. Next base: position 2,644 of record JAPUIL010000375.1, read on the forward strand.
AGGTCTTGTTTTCCGGATTTTCAAGGGCGCTTCCATCATTGTTACTGAGCGCCATGATTTCAGCGAAACGCGACCATTGATCCGGGTTATTCAAATCGATTACCACATCTCCGTCCTTGAGAGAGCCCGATAAATCCGGATAAGCGCCATGGTCCTTCCGGTAGAGAGTGAAGGCGGTTATCAGTTTTCCAAACAAAGCCTCTGATTCCACCCGCTTCGCCTTTCGTTGCACGCTTAGTATCGAGGGTATCAATATACCGAGCAGGATGACCACAATAGTGACTACGGTCAGGATTTCGGTAAGGGTGAACCCACTTCGTTTCGAGGAAGAAATTGTTTGAGGAATGGCTAGGGTGGATCGGGTCATGGAAGTCTTTAAATCGAAGGACCCATCAATCATCGTACCGCAGATTATCGTCGTCAAGCGTCGCGGCACCATCGCCATCGATACTGGCTTTACCATCCGGTCCCCTGGAAAAGAGGTCGAAGCCCGACAGCCGTGTCTGGGCATCCGGTTCTTGGTATATATATACATAGGGCTGGCCCCATGGATCCAACAGTTCGGGATTCTCCTCGTCTCCCAATGCAAATTGACCCGCTTCAAGAAAAGGTGGATAAGGAGGAGTTAACAACTGCCCCCGCGGCCCGAGCTTTCCATCCAGCGCATCAAACAACTGGCGCGGGGTCACGACATCCGGGTAGTCGCCAAACCGGTTTCGATAGGCTTCGAGCGTCACGGATATGGCCTGAAGTTGCGACTCGGCCGTACTCCGCTCACCTTTCTGAAACACCCCGGTCGATAGGGAAAACATCAACCCCGCCAGGATCGAAATTAAAAGAATAACCACCATGAGCTCGACCAGGGTGAATCCCCGCCGTGAAGGGTCATTCTTTTCACTATCAGCCATGGAATTCCACTACTCACGAATTTTGGACCTACTGACGAGCTTTTTCCCTATCTTCCCGAACTCAGGAACCTGTGAATGCGTTGTTGACAGAGGCCCTGTCCCCCTCAAGATTCCTGGCATTCTGGTAAAACTTTAGAGCGGCTTACATGAGAAGCCGGCTAGTTTAAACCTCCGGCCGGGACCAAAATTTCAACCCTTCTCAGGATCAGATATCTCGCGTTCCGGGCAATTCAGTTTTTATTCAATTACCATCTTTTATGGATAAGTCCTCCGCTAATACCATTGAGGTTGAAGGCATATTAGAGTTACTAAATAACAAGACGGGTCAGCTCCTAGATCCGGCTCGCAACGGGAAACCAAAACCGACAGATCCCTTTGTACCCAGAGAACTGGTGCGTCGGTTTAAACTGAGAAACGGCAGCTACTTAAAAGGCGTTGCCTCAGCGGATCCCCGTTTTCCCAACCCCAAGGTTAAGTTTATTGAGACGATTGACGGCTTGGAGCCCGACCAGCGGAAACGCTGTTTCCAGTTTACCAGCCTCACTTCGGTTGCTCCGGACAAACAACTGATGCTTGAGACCAAGGAGCACCGCTTGACCCTGCGTTGCATCGATCTCTTTTGCCCGATTGGCAAAGGCCAACGCGGTTTGATTGTGGCTCCACCTCGCACTGGCAAGACCACTCTTCTGCAAGATATCGCATTGGGTGTGCTGGAAAATCATCCTGAGTGCCATGTCATGATGCTTCTAGTGGATGAGCGTCCGGAGGAAGTGACTGATATGAAACGTACAGTTATTGGTGCCGAAATCTATGCATCTTCTAACGATGAGCCCACGGAAAACCACATCAAGATCGCCGAGCTCTGCATCGAGCGGGCCAAGAACCTGGTCGAAGTGGGCAAGGATGTGGTAATTTGTATGGATTCAATCACTCGATTGAGCCGGGCCTACAACTCCGCCAAAGGTGGTGGAGGACGCACCATGAGCGGTGGTCTCGACATCCGGGCCCTGGAGAAACCACGCCAGTTGTTTTCGGCCGCCCGTAACACCGAGGAAGGCGGCAGCCTGACGATCATCGCTTCAGCGCTCATCGAAACTGGTAGCCGGATGGACGACCTGATCTTTCAGGAATTTAAGGGCACCGGAAATATGGAAATGGTGTTGGATCGTAAGGTCGCCGAGCTTCGTCTCTGGCCTGCGATGAACATCAATTCATCCGGCACTCGGAAAGAGGAACTCCTCATCCCCGAAAAAAAGCTCGAAACCATTCATTTCTTCCGACGGGCTCTGGCTCCGTTGCGTATTGAAGACGCCGCGGAAACCATGATTACGAGGCTCTCCAAGACCACTACAAACGAAGCTTTCCTGACCCTAATAAGTCGTTGACACCTATGGTCTATAATTTCCTGATAACACGTTTTACAAAACACGGCTGATAGATAATAGATGCAACAATTTGCTGACCAATGCACTGAGATGGCCCGGTCCATGTTGGGCCACAACCTCGCTTCAATCAACCAGGACGGAACCATCACTCCCATAGACGGAGAAAAGACACGAATCGATGAACCAGGGCACGCAGCATTGGCCATTGGCGAATTTTATCGCGCAACCGGTGAAACCGAATTGGAAGGCCACGATTTAATCGACTTGGCTGCTCGTTGTATCACCGCTCAGACCTTTGCCGATCCAGTTGCCGAAAACGGCATCGCCTATGCCGCCCTTGGTTTACTTTCTTTCGGTCCCGCCAAAGACCGCAATCCTGTCTGGGAACGATTGGTGGAGGAGACCCGCACCCGTTTAGACCGGCTATTGCTGGCACGTTCCGACCACAAAAACCATTGGCAGGCTTTCAACATAGCCAAATCAGTGGCACGCTACAGCATGGGTCTGTCCAAGAAGGACGAAACCGGTAAACTCATTGACCGCTTCCTAGAGCGCATCGGTGAAAAAAGCTCTGGTAATTTTCACGACGATAGCGAGGACGGCAAAGGCGTATTCAATATTTACGGTGTTCTGTCCTTTATTTTCATCCGCCAGGCACTGCAGCTGCATGCCAACATTCACCTCCGTGATCGCAAGCTTCCCAGCCTGCGTACCTATGCCGAGAAATACCTGCGCCTCCTACCCGACCTGGTACGCGAAGATGGCCTGGGATGGTCTTTCGGTCGAGGTGGCGGAGCTTATGGCCAAATGCATTGCATCAGCCTAATCCTTCAAGCCTTCCGCGACAACTGGATCGTACAAGAAAAACAAGGTCAGTATTTCGACCTGCTACGCCGCTTGTTTTACTTCTTTTACCTGACTTATCTCGACCAGGAGAACGGCAATCTCATTATTCGCGATAGAGAGCGTGAGACTACCGACCAACACACAACCCGGATGGCGGACTTTGACGGAGCCCGTTACCTCAGCCAATGGGCCCGCTTGGCAAAGACCATTCACGCACCAGAAACTGAAGACGAGCTGAAGTCTAAAAACACCAGCCGCTTTGTCATCTTCGACAAGTCCTCCCGCAAGGAACAGGGTCTCTTCATTTACCGGAACAGCGAATCCGGCATGCATATCAACATCCCGTTGACGCACACCGACGAGCAAAACACTTCCGATTCATTGGCCTTTCCCCATTGTCCGGGAATTTTCGATTGGCCGGTGAACCGGCAATTGCCAGTCATGTTGCCTGAACTAAAGTTTGGTGACCGGTATGTCATTCCAAGCTACTACGGAAAACGTTGCGTAACCGGAATGGGTCTCCGCAATTCCATTTACTTCCGCTACGAACAACCGGATTTGGTCGATGTAAACCAGAATATCGTACCAGGACTTGGCAGTTGCAAGGTGAACTGGACATTTAGCGGTAACAAAATAACCAGTGAATTCGTTTTTACCGTAAAACAACCGGTAGCGATGGAACGCATGCGCTATATGCTAGTTATCGCATCTCCACATTCTCTGCACAGAGTGGGTAGTACCTTCACACTTGGTAAAGAAGGGATGCGCTGTTCCGTGATTAAGGACGACTTCCAGGCCCAATGGGCTCAGACAGAAGTTGTAACGGACGACCCGACCTACAAAACGCTGTATGGAAAAATCCATTACCTGCAGACCCTGGTCCGTGATCACCCGCTCAATATGCGCCCCGGCCAACAATACCGTTTAACTGTTTCCTTCGAACCGGATTTAGCCCGCGCAGACGGCTAATCCGCTAAGCTGATGTTATCCGCGCGCATCATCCCCTGTCTGGATGTGACCGACGGTCGCGTGGTAAAAGGTGTTAAGTTTAAGGAGTTAAAAGATGCCGGTGATCCGGTAGACTGCGCCAAAGCCTACGAAGCACAAGGTGCGGACGAGTTGGTGTTTCTCGACATCACAGCTTCCAGTGACGGACGAAACATCATGCACGATGTGGTCTCTCAAACAGCAGAACAGTGTTTTATGCCACTCACCGTGGGTGGAGGATTACGCAATACCGACGACATTCGTGCCATGCTTAAATCCGGAGCTGACAAGATCAGTTTGAACACAGCAGCGGTACAAAACCCCGATCTGGTCGATCAGGCGTCCAATCGTTTCGGCAACCAATGCATTGTCGTAGCCATCGATGCCAAACGTGTGCCCGGCACTGAAACTTGGGAAGTTTACACCCACGGCGGACGCAACGCCATGGGATTGGATGCAGTTGAGTGGGCAAAGAAAGTCGTTCAACTCGGCGCGGGAGAAATCCTCCTCACAAGTATGGATCAAGATGGCATGTTAAACGGTTACGACATCGCACTTAACCGCCAGATCAGTGAAGCAGTGGAAGTTCCGGTCATTGCATCCGGTGGAGCAGGCAACTTGCAGCACATGGTTGATGTCCTCACCGAAGGTAAAGCTTCTGCCGTCCTGGCCGCCTCTATTTTCCACTTTGGCACTTATACAATTAGTCAGTGTAAAGATTACCTCGCCGAACACAAAGTGCCGGTCAGAATACTCAGTTAGTTTGCAGAATACAAATCGTCAGCTACCGAGCGTAGCGACACATCTACCAGTGAAACGCAGAATAACAACTAACTCCTACAACTGAGAATTCCGGATCGATGTATCGGTGCTACCTTGGTGGCGAATCGAACATGTTATCTCATTCAAAAGAACCAACCTGAATTGAAGATCTTACTCCCCTTGACAAGTTATCTATAGTGACTGGTAAACCACAGATGATCTTTCACCAATTGAACTGTTTCTTCGTATTGGCTTTGGTTTGTTTATGCCCGCTTACTTTGTTTGCCAAACCAACGGTCGTTGTATCCATCCCTCCACAAAAAGCCTTTGTCCAGGCGGTTGCAGGCGATGAAGTCGAAGTCATTGTTCTGATGCAGCCCGGACAAAATCCGTCCAGTTTCACGATCTCGCCGAGACAGTTAGCCGCGCTCAGTAAGGCTGAAATTTATTTTTCTATCGGCGTGCCTATGGAAGCTACATTGCTACCGCGCTTGCAGGCAAACTTCCCCGGCATTCAAATAGTGGATACATCGGCAGGTATTCGCAAACGCAGCTTGGAAGACCATGTCCACGGTCAAGGGGATACCATTGAAACACACGCCCATACCAAAGACCCACACATCTGGTTGAGCGCCGGTCTCGTTAAAGTCCAAATACG
>JAPUIL010000376.1 GCA_027297085.1 Verrucomicrobiota bacterium
ACGACATTGAAAGAGTAGAATGGCTGTTGTCCCGTCAGCCTGCAAGGGTCAACCAGGCCGCTAGATGATTGGTTCTGCCGGGCCGAAGAATGCCTTGGTCAAGCGAGTTTTCAACGCTTTCTGACTGACGTTGGCGCCCGGGAATTGTCCCACACCCTCATAATTTTCGTAAAAATTGTCATGATAGAAGGGAACCTCCGAGGCACCGGGCTTGAGTTCAAAGCTGGTTGAATAGGTAAATGGCCATATGTTCAGAAACGGAATCCAGCTAAATACGTTTTCCATCAATCCGTTCAGGTTAGCCAGGATCGGGATCTTTCTTCGCACACCGATTGTCCAGCTATTTCCTGGCGCCGCTTCGGCCTTGATGGTACCGGCAAGACTTGTTGCGAGCACAGCATCACGGATAATCAGACCGGCTTCCGTGTTCAGGGAAACTGATCTTGGATCGAGGTTAAAAGAGCCCAGCCAAACTGTTTGGTAGTCAAACAGGAATGTTTTTGCATGTATGCAGGTGTAGTGATCGTCCGCACGTACATGTCCTGGTATGCCCGGAACCATTTGATCAATATCATTGGGTGTGGGTTTTAGCTCAAAAATCTGCCATTTGAAATTTTTGACATATTTCTTTTTGTTCTTGTAAGAAAAGGCATAGGCGTAGAAATGATCCGCTGCAGCAAGAGAATTAGTGGAGACAATAAACTCAAGATCCGGGTTTTTTTTACGGATACCTTTGAACAACTTATTTCCCGATCTATCAATAACCAGATAGGGAGTCTGAAAAATAATCGAACGTTCTGCACTTTTTATTAGATTGACGAGGCTCAGCGTCGTAGTGGCAGCGTCCTCACCCTCAAGAATTTTATTCGGTGCATCCGCTATAAATTCAACCTCATTGATACTGAATCCGTGAATAAAAATTCGCTCCTGCATACAAACCAGGTTCTCGGCACACTCCTGTAGGCTCTGGAAGGTCGCGGGCACCTTGTAGGTCTTGATGTCATCCGGGATTTCGAAGTCATCCGCTGCCAGCATGCGCTTTACATCCTTCATATCTCTGCTGTTGACCGAGAGTTCGAAATTCCAGTAGGCCTCAAAAGAACGGGACATGGAAGCCACGACCTTACCCACAATGAGTACATCCCGGTCCTTGAATGAGCGATGCACACCACGATCAAAATAGTCATCAGCATAGTTGCGCCCGCCTGTGATGCCGTATTTACCGTCGACGATGACGGTCTTGTTGTGCATGCGATGATTTGTCTGTCCCAGGCGAAATGTATAACTACCAAGTACTTCGAGCATACCGGCGTCGATATTCTCAGCCAGTGGGTTGAACTGTTTTATCTGGATGTTTGGATGAACCGATACTAAATACGCAACGTAATCAGAGCTCTTTCTCAAGGACAGGTCATCAATCAGGATTCGAACTTTGATGCCACGTTGGGCTGCTAATATGAGTTCAGAGATGACGAAACGACCACTCCCATCATTCGCCCAGATAAACGTCTGGATATCGATCGTTGATTGGGCGCTACGAATCAGGTGAACCCTTGCCAGTAACGCATTATCTCCCGTTTCCAGGATATAAGCCTGATGGTGGGAAGGCGATAACAGGCCACCATAGATAGTTGTTAGGGTCGAATCCGACTCTCCGATTGCGGGGTTGTTCGAACATAGAATGAACAGAAAAATGAAGTGACGCAAAAAATAACCCTTGATGTGAGAATCTGGAATTGATTAAAACCGCAATGTCTTGAACTAACCTACAATTAAAAGAAGCGACCGAGTTTGATGAAGTACAGATCATCCCCTTCATCTGTGTATGCCCAACCTACTAAAATCGGGCCCAGTGGAGAATCCAGCCCAATGAAGAGGCTGCCAGCGAACAATGAATTTTCGCTGGAGATATCGTCTGTGTCGTCCCAGACACCGCCATATTCAACAGTTCCACCCAAGTATGCTGACAGAAATTTTATTCGATCATACCTCCTGTAATAGACGGCTCCCACTATACCCAAGTATTGACCAAAGCGTTCGTTAGGCTTTAGCCCGGATATATTGAAGAAACCACCCAGAAAAAGCCTTCTCGACAAAGATGCCGTCCCATCTTCAATTCCACCAACCTTCATACCGAGGCCAACTGTGTGCTTTCCGAATGACCTGAATCCATTAAGTCTCAGTCTCCATTGTATATAGTCTTCATCCGCTCCCAGAGATTCATGCGCCTGGTAGTATGAAGCTCTGATTTCGTTACCCGTCGAAGGGAAATCAATATCATCGATAGTGTCATAACGGAATCTTACAATGATACCGCCATCGTCGAACTGCTCTTCAGGAAGTGTTGGATCGCCCGTAAACAGCTCGATCTCGCCGTTAATCCGACTGAGGCCCAACGCCAGTGCGGCTCTGGTCCCAAAATCTTTGCCGATGAGAAATTCGAGCTCATTCTCCACAAGACGGTATTCCGCAATTTTGTCACCATCATTAAAGACGCCCCAGTTTGTTTTCTTCAGGTCGATGGAAGGTTGAACAAAATACTTAAGATCTACCCCGAGTGGCTGATGAAAATAGCTCAGGAATCTTGGCTCATCGCCAAGTTGTAGCAATGTGGTCCAGTCTCCCGCCCACTTATTCAAGTCAGTACGAGTATAGCCAAGAATCAGATTTGCGCTGTTATCACCATCAAAATAACCATCCACGCTCATACCAAAATGAAGGTAATTTGGCCCCCAGGATTTTGGCGTCGCAAACAAGTCAATATCCACGCCGTCCCGGTGTTGTACAAGGTCGTACCCCACCTTCTCAAAGATACCTATACTGTGCATCCGACCAATGTTTTCCTCAAGTTGATCCAGGCTAAGAGTTTCCCCCGTTTTGACATCGATTCGTTTTTGTAATACTTCATCAGCGACATTGCTCCTGTTGTCCAGGGAGATGCTTCTGACGGTACGGTCTCCGGAGGGGACCCTATTCAGGTTTGCCTGGTATGATGCAAAGTCTTCTACGGAGAGTGAAAGGTTGAGTAGCTCAGCGCTTGCTTCTCTGGCAGCTGCTTCCCCGAGTGGCACCGCTTCCGCAGCGCGATCGAATTGTATGGCTGTGATACTACCGAGTATCGGTTTGATGAGTATGTCGTCTGCAGATATGCTGGAAAGGCTGGCAATTACGTTGCGCCCGGTTAATAACCTGGTTAACTGGTCGGTGACGGTCAATGCGTTGGTAATCTGATCTTTATTTCGCAGCGGTGAACCAACATCAACAACAATAAGGACATCTGCCCCCATCTGCCTGGCCACATCTACCGGCAAATTGTCTGCAATGCCTCCATCGACAAGGATTCGACCGTCCACTTCAACGGGCGCGAAAATGGTAGGTACGGACATGGATGCCCGCATCGCACGGCCAAGGTTGCCACTCTTGAGGACCACCGTTTCTCCAGTTACGATATCTGCCGCAACAGCCCGAAATGGAATAGGCAGATCATCAAAATCACTTATATGTGCGACCTGGGTCGTTAATCTTTGCAGTACAAGCTCGACTTTCTGGCCCGTTATTAAACCAGGTCTCAACTGCACACTTCCATTGTTGTAACCCGGCGAAATCTCCGTGGAAAACAAATCTTCCTGGATCTTTCTGTTCAGCGACAGATTGGCACGGCCCGGATCATCCTCAAGCAGGTAATCCCAATTCAGAGAATTTATTGTCTGTTCAATTTCAGCAACTGACATCCCTGAGGCGTACAGGCCGCCAACGATTGATCCCATACTTGTCCCGGCAACAACATCAACGGGGATTCGTAATTCTTCGAGTACTTTTAGAACGCCAACATGAGCAGCACCCCGGGCACCGCCACCTGACAGCACTAGCCCGACGGTTGGCCTTGCTATTGCCTGGAACGAAAAAAGCGTTGCAGAAAGTATCAAGGTCAGGAGTTTTGAAGTAGTAACTTGCATCGTTAGCCTCTTTGAATCGCGTCCGCGCAATTAACATACAATATTGCAAACGAAATTGCGCCATTTGGCGTAACAAACGTTGCTGTTAATTCGTGCCCGATAATTTTAATGCGTGATTCCTTTTTCACAGGTAAACTCACTCGGCCTATAATGATGAGTGGGATTTTTATGCGACGATATCTTGTAGTTCTTATGCTGATCTTTCCCATGAATCTGCATGCGAAAAGTGACTCACCTGAAAATCTACTGGGGCGCTACCTGGATCATATCGACAATAGCCGATGGGACCAGATCCATTCACTTACATATCCGCCGGATATAGAGAATCTGAAGCAGTTGATACTCAGGATCATTCGCTTCGAAAATCAATATGCAGAGAGTCGTGTGCAGCAGATTATATTAGGGGAGAAGGTGTCGAACGAGGTCGCAGCTCAACGAGACTCTTTTTTTTACCTTGCCAGATCAATTGAACAATTAGCCCTCGCGTTAAGACAGGAAGGTTTCGAGTTAAAGGGCCACGAGGTTCTCGGTGATGTAAAAGAAGGAAGAGACCGAATACACCTACTCACTCGGGTAATCCTCGAACAGGGGGGCAGAACCATAGACAATATGCAGATTTATTCGTTTCGAAGAAGAGACCGGCAATGGTATATGGAACTTCAACCTAGCATTACCTTACTTTTGGAACTTGTCGAACATCGTTACGAAATGCGGAAATGAAGACTCAATGACGATAAAATTCGCAATGGAGTAGATCAGGGTGCGCCGCCTGCTGCCACATGACATCGCAATTGCGTTTCTGTTGATGGCCGTCTTGCCTTGCGCGATTGCCGATGACAACCCTGGCGAATCCGACAGGATCAGATTTGTCATCGACAACGTTATCTTTGTGACGTTGCATGAGTTCTCGCACCTTATCATTGAAGACTTCGGTGTGCCGGTGCTCGGCAATATCGAGGACGCCGCTGACACCCTGGCTGCTGTGACACTGATCCGGCGAGATCAAGCAGGCCCTGAGAGAGATTTTCAGTTGATTCGCAGTCTCCTGACCGCCGCAGATGCTAACCGGATCCTCTGGCAAAGGGGTCTTGAGAAAGACAATCTGGCAATATACTTTGCGCGGCATCCACTTTCGATTCAACGTGCTGCACGTATAGAATGTCTTGCCTATGGCAGAAGCTCGATTTCCTCAACACCGAATTGATTCTGACCTGAAGCGACGACTGCTTTCATGT
>JAPUIL010000377.1 GCA_027297085.1 Verrucomicrobiota bacterium
ACCAGTTGCCGATATCGTCCCCACTCTCGACCCCATCATTTCCCAAGGAATAGATATCGTATTTGTCGGTATTATTTTTACCGGGAAAACGGTATTGAAAGTCGCGGTTCCAAGGATCCAGCGGCATGCTTTCCATATAAGGGCCCTTCCAGTTAGTGGCGCCGGCTGGAGCAGTCATTAATGATTGAAGACCCTCTTCAGTAGTTGGGTAACGACCATTGTCGATTCGGTAACGGAAGAGTGACGCTTTCATCGTATCGTTAACAAAGATACGGGCTGTGTCTTCCTGACCTCCCACTAGAATTTTACCTACAGGTCCAAGTCCCAGGATGATTAACCCTCCAAGCAGGGCCATTACCAACAGAATTTCCATCAGGGTAAAACCGCGTTGGCGGCGAAGGGTTAGTAAAGGAGCGGATGAGGGTCTATCGTGCGTTTGAACGTTTTTCATGATGTTATGCTAGCTGTTGTTTAAACGTTAGTTTCAGTCAATAAGGTTACGGTTCCCGTATCCAGAAAATTAATTGATATTTCCGGTGTCGAAAGGGGTTAATTTACAGTTTCCTAAACAATAATCCTTTTCATTAGCAGATACTGAAGTCAGCTTTTAGGGTTTTAGACCTGATTGTTCCACTAAACATATACAGAAACGATGGATGGTTTTATACCCAAAGCAAAAAATGCCAGGGAGAACCGGACAGCCTTAACGCCCGACTCAGCTGAAAAGCTAATCAACCTTGGCCTTAAGCTATCCGCGGAATCTGGACTCGGCGATAAAAGCGGCTATCCCAATAGCGCTTACGAGGAGAAAGGAGTCAGCATTTCACTAGACGACTCAGGAGCCGGCCAAGCGGATTTGGTGCTGGGGCTGGACCTACCCACGCCCGAGTCCATAGCAAGACTGAAACCCGGAAGCCTCTTTGTCGGGTATCTGGATCCTTTTTTTAATCTCGATCTGCTCAAATCTTTTGCCGCCGCGAAGGTCAGCGCCATCTCCATGGAGATGATTCCGCGCACCACCCTCGCCCAGAAAATGGATGTGCTAAGTTCCCAGATGAATTTGGCTGGCTATTACGCTGTCATCAAAGGGGCTGAACGACTCAATAAGGTGTTGCCTATGATGATGACTCCAGCCGGCACCCTTTCACCGAGCCGGGTATTCGTAATTGGAGTGGGAGTTGCTGGTTTGCAAGCCATCGCTACTGCGAAACGCCTGGGTGCTCGCGTGGAAGCCTTCGATACACGCCCGGTTGTGGAAGAGCAGGTAAAATCTTTAGGAGCGAAATTCGTAAAAATCGACTTGGGCGAAACGGGACAGACCGACCAAGGCTATGCCAAGGCTCTCACGCCTGAGCAAATTGAGATGCAACGTCAGGGCATGGCCAAAATCTGCGCCCAGTCGGACATAGTGATTACCACCGCCAAACTATTTGGCCGAAAGGCCCCCACCCTACTCACCAAGGACATGATCTCCGGGATGAAACCCGGTTCCGTAATCGTCGACCTGGCCGCCGCAGGTGGCGGAAATGTGGAAGGCACGGTCCTCAACGAGGAAGTCGTGACTGATAATGGTGTAATAATCGTTGGCAACGGATCTCTGGAAGGAGAAGTGCCCTACCATGCATCACAAGTCTATGCAGCCAACATTGCGGGCTTGCTCGAACATTTTTGGGATAAGGAGTCCAGCTCTCTGAACATCGATCTCGAAGACGAGATCATGAAAGGCGGTCTTCTCACCCACAAAGGAGAAGTCATCCATCCAACCTTTAAGGAGAAACTGGCGGAAGCCTGATCTGGATTTCTCCGTGAGAATTTCAGAATAACCCTGCTGATTAACTATGGATATCATATTACTGCTGTTTATTTTCACATTAGCTGCCTTTCTGGGATTTGAGCTGATTGCCAAAGTCCCGTCCCAATTGCACACGCCGTTGATGTCAGGTTCGAATGCGATCTCGGGAATCACCATTGTCGGTGCCATACTCGCCACAATGCTCAATCCTCAAGGCACCACAGCTATGATCCTCGGATTTGCCGCCCTGGTTCTCGCCACCATCAACGTGGTAGGCGGCTACCTCGTGACGGACCGCATGCTCGCCATGTTTAAGAAGAAAGGAGGAAAATAATTATGGAGATGTCCGGCCTCATAAATTTCTTCTACATCGTCTCGGCGATCCTGTTTGTTCTGGGAATCAAGATGCTGGGTTCCGCCACCACTGCCAGGCGAGGCAACAGGCTCTCTTCCGTTGGGATGCTCATCGCAGTGGTTGTCACCCTAATCGATAAGCAGGTATTCGATAGTTGGATATGGATCGTAGCCGGGATAGGTGCGGGAGCGGTCATCGGATTTTTTGCCGCCAAGTTGGTTAAAATGACCTCCATGCCGGAAATGGTTGCCTTGTTCAACGGCTTCGGAGGACTGGCCAGTATGTTCGTTGGTTGGGCCGAATACCAAAAAGTCGTCGACGCTAAATCAGGCATTATGGGTAATCTGTCCATTGCCTCTATCGATCACTTTACCGCCTCCGTTATTTTTCTGGCCGTGTTCATCGGCGGTATCACCTTTACCGGAAGTATGTATGCTTGGGGTAAACTATCCGGGAAGATCAGCGGCACAGCCAAAATCTTCACCGGGCAGAAGGCATTCAACATGATTATCGTGCTGGGCATCCTCATTACTGGAATCCTGTATGCCTCGGCACCCGGCGCCGATAACGCCTACGGCCTTTTCCTGGCCTTTGTTGTGCTGTCCCTCCTATTGGGAATTTTTGGTGTCATGCCTATTGGCGGAGGTGACATGCCCGTTGTCATTTCTCTTTTAAACAGTTGTTCAGGTCTGGCGGCTTGTGCAGCAGGGTTTGTCATCCAGAACAATGTACTCATCGTGGCCGGCTGTTTGGTGGGAGCCAGTGGACTCATCCTGAGTATCATCATGTGTAAGGCCATGAACCGGACGATTCCCAATGTGCTATTCAGCGGATTTGGAGCTACTGCACAAAAGTCAGGTGGCAAACAAGAAGGTGAAATGAAACCTATGAGCAACGAGGACGCCTATTATGTACTCGAAGCAGCCAGCAGTGTCGTATTCGTTCCCGGATACGGGATGGCTGTTGCACAGGCCCAACACGCCGTCAAAGAACTGGGGGAAATTCTGGAAGCAAACGGAGCCGAGGTGCGTTATGCTATACACCCGGTAGCCGGACGTATGCCAGGGCATATGAATGTTCTCCTGGCAGAAGCGGATGTGCCCTACGAGCAACTTTCCGAAATGGACGATGTAAATCCCATCATGTCGACTATAGATGTGGCGATTGTGATCGGAGCCAACGACGTGGTAAATCCTGCCGCGGAAGATGACCCCAGCAGCCCGATTTACGGCATGCCCATTATCAAAGTTTTTGAAGCCAAAACGGTTTTCGCCCTGAAACGCGGACAAGGCGCCGGATTCTCGGGGTTGGTTAACCAACTTTTCTTCCGTGAAAACACCCGCATGCTTTACGGCGATGCCAAAGCTACCGTCACCGGCCTGGTAGGACAATTTAAGAGCTAAACCTTCCACCTTCAGAATTCCACTTTGCAAAGGACGCCTCACCTGGGGCGTCCTTTTATATTCAGAATTCTTAGGTTGATTCTCAAACGGCACTGCGAGGACGCAGTGGCCCTACCACTTTCAATAGTTTGGCAGGGCAATCGCGCGCGCCTCGGCGAAGCTTTCAAGCGAAGACGGGTCCTCGCGATGCCGTCAAATGAAGTTAAAAATGTCCCGTTGAGATCCGTTGAAAGTATTACTGTCCGTCTCCTGCGATTAACCGGAAGAACTGACGGGTGTCTTCCGTGAAGGGTGCGATGATCTCATAGAGGTTGTCGCCTAGGTCAGTGACCCTGATTTCTGGAATCGAAATCCACTGATACGGATCAATCAGATCGGTCGTATCTATCCGAATCTCACTACCCAGACCCTCCGGGACCTTGAGAATAATCCTCACGGTATCCTCATCAATCCTTTCCATGTGTTCTATCCGTATATCGGAAGGTACAACCACGGTTGTTGTTTCAATAAGTGGATCCTTATCTTCAACCAGGCCCGCCCAGTCGGTGGCCAAACTGTAGAAGGAGTAGGTTCGACCCGATGTGCCGGTGAACTTCGGATTCGGATCCTCCGAGGCGCCCAACCACACCT
>JAPUIL010000378.1 GCA_027297085.1 Verrucomicrobiota bacterium
TTTGGGGAATAGCCATCCGCCAACTAAGCTTGGAATGGACTGTAAACCCTCTTTACCAATATGGGTGGTGGGTCATCCCGTTAGCTGCGTATCTTTTCTTTGAGCGAATCCCCGACGCACCTCAAGCATCCATTCAGTCTAAGGAATCAAACCTTCTGGGACTTTTGGTAGTCTTCATCCTGCTCTACCTGCCGTTTCGCATAATACAAGAAGCAAACTTTGATTGGATTCTTTTGAATTGGATCGTCGCTTCATTTGCAGTCGTATTTACTTTATATTTGATTCAACAAGCGGGCGGGAAAAGTTGGTTATTGCATTTTGCTTTCCCTATTCTGTTTGTCTTAACTTCTGTCCCCTGGCCTGTCGGATTTGAGAACCTGATTCTCCAAAACTTAATGCGTGTTAACGCATCTATAACGGCCTACGTGCTCTCCTTAGGATCCTTGGAAGCGTTTGCTCGAGGAAACATAATCGAAGTAGGTGGGCAGTTAATTGGTGTCGAAGAAGCATGCAGCGGTATACGTTCTCTACAAACCTCCCTAATGATGTCTCTTTTTCTGGGCGAGTTTTACCGCATAAAGCCCTGGAACCGCCTTTGGCTGCTGCTGTTGAGTTTCTTTTCGTCCTTCGTGTTTAATTCGAGTCGAACAGTGGTTCTCGTATATGTAGGAGCTACAGAGGGGCTGGAGGCCCTGAATAGCTGGCACGACCCACTAGGTTATGCTGTACTGGGTATAAGCCTGATCGGGCTTTGGGGTACGGCCTACTGGTTTTACCTTGGGCAAAAAACCGAACAAATTCGCCTCCAATCAATTCAGGCATGGGTCACTCAAATTCGTGTACCGAAGGTGATTAAAATAGCTACTATATCCATCGTTGCGACAATTGCCGCAGGTGAACTAACGACAGAGGCGTGGTATCGAAGTAGAGAGAAAAACCTAATCGATTCCACGCCGTTCACAATCCAATTTCCTGAGTCCGCCAAATATTACCAAGAAGACGAGTTTTCTGACATTACAAAAACGATCTTAAAATTCAATAATGGCAAGGGAGCTTCCTGGGAGGGAACTAGGGGAGACTTCTGGCGTATGTATTTACTGGAATGGGACCCCAAACGAGTATCCAAGAAACTGGTGTCGGCACACACACCGGAAGTATGCTATCCAGCTGCTGGTTTTAACATGGAATCCTATCTAGGAAATGAAATGATTACAACCAACGGCGTGTCTATTAATTTCAGAACCTATCTTTTCCGGCACGAAGATAAATACTTCTACGTATTCCATGGAGTGTGGGAGGAGAAAGTATCCTATGTAGACCTACAAATGGAGACAGAACCTTTATCACGTCGACAACGTATTAAGACTGTAACTGAGGGAAAACGTAATTTGGGCCAAAAGATTCTGGGAGTTTCTATCATTGGTCCAAAAACTCTCGAGGAAGCGAAATCGAAGTTAATCGAGGCGCTATCCAGTATAATCATTCCGTCCGATGCCTAATATAAAAAAAATCGTATTCCACCCTGCCGTCCTCATTCCTTCTCTGCTCATTCTCTTTTTAGGAGCAGCAGCCCTCACCAAGATCTTTATTTGGCCAGTGGTTAAAAAATACCAGGCCCAAATTTTAAGGGAAGAAGCCGCTGCATTGTTAGAGCAAGGAAATTACTCGAACGCATTTATCGAAATCCGCAAAGCCCTATTTAAGGACTCCCAGGACCTGGAGTCCTATAAAATCGGCCTAGCAGCTGCCGAGAATTCACAAGAGCACTACCATTACATTCCAAGCTTTCTACAAGAGTTGATGAAGATGGAACCGGAAAACCCGGACCACTTTTATAAGTTCATATTATTTGCGCTGAGGACCCAAAGCCTTGATATGGCAAGAGATGCTTTTTCAAAGTACCCGGTGTCGAAAAAACAAAGCGAAAGATACCATCAAATCGGGTATAGTCTCGGTCTGGGAACAAAGGACTTGGAACTAGCTGATTTCCATTTGGAAAAACTTTTGAAGATGCGCCCAGACGATGACAAATTGTTGTACACGCTTTCTTCACTCCGGCTTCGAGTTTCCAAGGATGAGGATAAAATCTCAGATGCAAAAGAAGCACTTACGAATCTCGCAGCAGCTGAGAGCAGCCGGTTACCTGCCCTACGCGTCCTCCTGGCTCACTCACTGGTCGAACAAGATGCTGAGAAAATAGTTGAATATATTGAAGAGTTTGGCGAGATCGGCTCCCTGGGAACACGAGATAGATTACTTATCCTTCAGGCTCAGAAAACCATTGATCCAGAAAATTTTAGAGAACACATTGATCAATTCTTGGATCAAGAAATCCAGGACCCGTTAGAGGTGACCGTGGCACTTGATTTTTTAATAAAGAACGAACTTTTGGATCGGGCAAGTTCCTGGGCAGAATCGCTAAGTGAAGACGTTAAAAAACAAGAAGACGTTAAAAGAAAAATTTCCCAGATCTATTACCTTACTGAGAACTGGGGTAATTTAAGGGAAAACATTCTGGATGAAAATTGGGCCCAACATGAATTCGGCCGGTACCTGTTACTAGCCCTAACAAGCAAGATACAAAGCGATCCTCTGGCATTTAGGAAATATTGGCAGCAATGCTTGATTGAAATCGGAAGTAATCGGAAATACTTGAAATCCTTATTTCAAACGACAGCAAGTTGGGGTTGGGAGAAGGAAAGCATAGAAGTGCTTGAAAAGAGTTTTCATGAAGAACCTACCGATGACGAAATCTTCAATGTGCTGGCTAACCACTTCATGAGCATAGGCGAAACTTCCCGCGCACTAGAAATTTTAGGTCGCAGGGTGGAATACGTGCCAGATGACCTGAGCAGTAAGAACAATTTCGCACTGCTTTCAATTTTGACCGACAAAAACCACACCACGGCATTCACATACGCTAGGGAAAATTTTGAGTCCGATAATGAAAATCCATACTTTGTAACAACTTGGGCTTTCGCCTTACAAAAATTGGATAGGCTACAAGAAGCAGCTAAAATGATTGAATGGTTGCCGGAAGTAGAAAGAAACGATCCTCGACGTGCCGTTTACATGGCAAAAATTTTCTTTGAACTCGGCAACCATGACCGGGCCAGAGAATTTCTGGAAAGAGTTGCCGAGACTCCCCTATTTGCGGAGGAGAAAAATCTCCTAATGTCTATGCAAAAGACTCTTCAGCAGGCAGACAAGTAGACGGACTATCATTCATAGGGGAATCCCCGATAAGGCTGTCGGGGAATAAAAGTCCAAGGTATAGGAGCCTGCCCTGATTGTTAAAAATCGGCCAAACTGATAC
Organism: Verrucomicrobiota bacterium; assembly: GCA_027297085.1. Classification (GTDB taxonomy): domain Bacteria; phylum Verrucomicrobiota; class Verrucomicrobiia; order Opitutales; family UBA2995; genus UBA2995. Next base: position 3,317 of record JAPUIL010000378.1, read on the forward strand.
TCTTAACACGTCATTGGAATAGAGGCCAGCAACTTCAACTAAAGCGTGTTATGAAAAAAATTATTACTTCTGTATCAGTATTGGCAGCTACAACGGTAGTAGCCACAGCTAAAATTAGCGGACTATCAAATAATATTGTATTGGGTGTTAAACAACTCGGACTACTTGCTTCGGACCCTTCTACGCTTGGAGTTATCGGCGCGTTCGCGCTAATCAGCATAATTGGAGCTCGCCATATTAACGTTAGAAGTTAGCATCCTAACATTTATATTTTCAAAAAGACCCGCTGATTGTGGGTCTTTTTTGATGTACGAATTGCTGAACTATAATCATCGATGAATTCACCCCAGCATCCAAAATTTGTTAAAAAACAAGACGCTCCCTCAAAACGATAGTCAGGAAAGACCTACTAATTCAAACAAACGCCAAAACATAAGGGTTTTCAGTCATTTATTGTGAGAATCCCTAGGTTTCCCTTAGGGAATTTCCATATGGACATTTGGTATTTTTCCTGTAGTTTGTGGTCACATTATTTTCTGTTTAACACAGAAATGACGCAACTACGACTCTCGGAAGCAAAGAATTAGAATATGCCGATCCAGGAAATACCCTTGGAATTAGACCGCCTTCTTCAGAAGGGCGGCTTGGTATATTGGCAAGCGAGCGAAAATAGGAGATCCGTTTCCCTTCTATCTCCCTGGGCACATAATATCTTAGGAGAAATGGCCGATACACTCTCCGCCGAAGATGATTGGTTCCAATTCATCCATCCGGACGACCGGGAAAAGGTTGCCCAATCAGTAGAAGGCAGCGACAGTGAGAGCGTTTATCAAGTGGATTACAGGTGGGCCGATTCAGAAGATTCCTATATTTGGCTCAGGGAACTGGGGAGAAGAAAATCTCAAAATACAGGAGAATTTGAGGGATTAATCTACACGATAAAGGAGCAAAAGGAGTTAGAGCATACCGCCCTTAATATCTCAGAAAGGGAAAAACGTAAATTAGGCAGGGAACTTCATGACGATCTTTGCCAACAATTGGCAGGAATGCTCTTTTTCACCAATAATTTGGTCTACCAGATCAAAACTGGAAAAGATCCAGATACGCTCATTGAAGCAACCACTGAGATCAAAAAGCAGTTACAATTAAGCATAGAAAAAACCCGGTGCTTATCACACGGCCTAAATCCGGTTAGTCTGGACCGGAAAACATTTCAGGAATGTCTCATTGAATTGATTCAACAGTCTCAAACTTTATACTCAATCAATTGCCCATTTCAAATGGGCTCTGATCTGACAATTAAAAATCAGGATCTCGCAACCCACCTATTTAGAATAACCCAGGAGTCCATCAACAATGCAGTGCGTCACGGCAATGCAGATACCATAAGTATTACTTTACAAAAGGAAGAGGATTTTGGTATTTTGACTATTGGAGACAACGGATCGGGCTTCAAAGCGGACCCTCAAGACACAGATGGAATGGGCTTACACAATATTAGAAGTAGAGCACGAATGATTAATGCAACCATCGAAATCGGTAACAACGACCTGGGTGGCGTTTCGGTTAAATGCAAATTTACTCTTCAAAACAAATGAACAATGGCCACTCCGTCACAACCTAAAGGACGTATGATAAATATCTTCTTAGTAGATGATCATCCCTTAATCCGCAAAGGACTGTCTCAGCTTTTAAGTCAGGAAGAAGACATGCAAATCTGCGGTGAAGCAGAAGACGTTCCGTCTGCCCTTAAAGGCATTCCTCAGACTGGCCCGGACCTTATAATTGCCGACATTTCCCTACGCGGGAATAATGGATTGGAGCTTATTAAAAATATAAAGGCGCTATACCCCCATGTGAAAGTCTTAGTATTTTCTATGCACGACGAGGTGGTATATGCCCAACGTGCGTTAAGAGCCGGAGCTCGAGCATATGTGATGAAAATGGAGGACGCCGATAAAATTAAGGCTGCAATTCGCCGCATCATGGAAGGCGATATTTATGTTAGCCAGAGAGTTTCCGACCAACTGCTTCATCAGATTGTTAATGGAACCGCATCTAGCAATCAATCACCTGTAGATCGATTGAGCGACCGGGAACTGGAGGTTGTACAATCGATAGGAAACGGCCTTTCTACACGGGAAATTGCGGGTTCACTCAATGTTTCCGTAAAGACAATTGAGTCGCATCGCGCCCATATCAAAGAGAAATTGAACCTGAAGAATGCAACAGAATTGGTGCAATTTTCAGTACAGTGGGTCGAACATGAAAACAGCAAGATGCATTAGTGAAGGCCTGGCTTCCCCCGTATCCGAGGTACCGAGTTCAAAAGGCCTGGGATTGCACTTTTCAAGACCAAAATCACAGTGCTGAATTGCCATAAGGGTTTACCCCTAGAGAACTTGGGGACTTTCATGCAATTCCTTAACGGGGCCTAGCCTGATTGAAACGACCCTAGT
>JAPUIL010000379.1 GCA_027297085.1 Verrucomicrobiota bacterium
AGGCTGTACGATGAAATCGGGGCATAAAGCGCCTCCTACATTCTTGTGGCCACTAACTTCGATAAGTTTTCAATCTCTCCGTCATACTCCCCCTCCTCAGCCACATTCACATTCTCACCCGGATCGTGCGCATGATCGTACAATTCCCGAGCTACGACATCTCCGCTTTTCTGGTCTCTCCATTCAATGTAACGAAATCGATCCGTTCGGATGGAGCAACCCCGCGCTCCATTGCGGTTATATTCACTGTAGGCTTCTTCGCGAACCTTCGCTTCTGAATCAAACAACACTCGCCTAAAACTTTTTCCCTCCAAGTGGTCCGGCAAAGTCAACCCACATAGTTCAGCCAGGGTTGGAAACAAATCCACCAGTTCAACCAAGCTGTCCGTAGAGCTACCTCTTGTAGATGCACCTGGCACAGAAACAAATAGCGGCACCCGAGTCGCTAACTCAAAGTTGGTATGTTTTGACCACAGGGAATGATCCCCTAATTGATATCCGTGGTCAGAGGTAAAAACGACGATCGTGTTTTCCCGCTGTCCACTCGCTTCGAGCTCATCCAACAGACTTCCCACCAGCGCATCCACATAACTGATACAGGCATAGTAAGCATGCCGAATTTCGCGGGCCAGTTCATTGGGCATCTGACCCGATTGCGGGATATCCTTAAAGCTTCTGACGTAGTTCGAGTTATGGACCGAGTATTTTTCGTCAACGTTCTTTGGCGGATTCGGGAAAGCGGCTAAGGGAATAGAATCCCGGTTATACAAGTCCCAATATTTTTTCGGGGCATTAAAAGGTGTATGCGGTTTATGAAAACCAACCATCATAAAAAACGGCTCCTCACGATTGGCTGCTTCGCGAATCGCCTTCTGCGCAGCTTTGGCTGTCAATCCATCCTCATAGGCATCGTCAGTAACGTCCGCCGATTCGAACAGGGGATTCAAGCGATTCTCAGGAACTGATTTGTTGATGATGGGGTGTTTCCCCAGGTTTTCCTCCGCCGCATAATGAATCGGCTCTGGCTCAAAGTACGGCTCTGACCAAGACACAGGATCATCCTGTCCATTGTGCAGTATTTTCCCAAATCCGCGTGTGAACCAACCATGTTGCTTGAACCATTGGGGTAGCGATGAGATGTCCGGATGCTCGAATCGGAAAGTGGAGAACGCATTGGTCTTCTTTCCTAGGGAAGCTGGCATCAATCCGGAAAAGAAACTATTCCGGGAGGGCCAGCATACCGCCTTCTGACAATAAGCCCGGTTGAACACAAGGCTCTCGGACGCGAGTGCATCCAGATTCGGTGATACCACATGATCGGCTCCGTAAGCTCCCAGATCATTCCTGAGATCGTCGGCAATAATGAACAATATATTTGGTCTGTTAGCTTCCAGTCCTTCTTGATCGTTTGAACAACCGACCAACAAAAGTAATACCACCGAATGAAAATAAAAGAGGGATTTCATGCTAGCGATTGGATCGCGACCAAGGTCGCTCCTACACCTCGAATCGAAACTCTCAACTGTAGGAGTTAGCTTGCTGACGATTTATACGATAAAAATTCAAATCTCCTAGAACGCAGGCATCGTCCAGTTCGCTACTTTCTCAGCATCATGCCAGCTACCTTGAACATCAGGGGAAGCTTTATCCTGAACCGGACCGATATCTCTGTCGGATTTGAGCCCACCTTTTTTGGCGATCTCGTACCAACGCTGTTTCATAGCCTCCACTCGTTTAGGTCTTTTGGAAGCCAGGTCATTCTGTTCTAAACGGTCGTTCGCTACGTTATATAATTCCCATTGATGCTGGTAAAAGCTGACGAGCTTCCAATCGCCCTGGCGAAGGGCTCGACAATTCGAAAATGCAAAAAACAGATCATCGTGGCCTTCTCTTTCTTTTCCCTGTAAAATGGGAAGTAGAGATTTACCCTGAATTGGATTCACACCTTTTTTCTTGGGATAGGTCGTACCCGCAATCTCTATACAGGTCGCCATGATGTCGACCAGGTGACTGACTTCATTATTCAAACCACCTGTATTTTTTAATTTTCCCGGCCAGTGAGCAATAAAGGGACTGGAGATACCACCTTCGTGTTGGGTTTGTTTGTAATGCTTAAAGGGCGTATTCCCCACTGTCGCCCAGCTAGCGTCATACACGTAATAAGACCCCGCTTTCCAGGGCGGTATTTCTAAACTGCTACTACGTTCAAACGGACAGGCTCCATTGTCGGAACAAAGCATTATGAGCGTATTTTCATACTCTCCCTTCTCTTTTAAGTAATCAATCAGGCGGCCGATGTTCTGATCCACGCGATCAACCATTGCGGCAAAGATCGCCATGCGGAAGGATTCAAACTGTTTTTGCTTAGCGGTCAGTGAATTCCAGGCTGGCACGTGTTCCGGCAGCGGAGGCAACTGAAGCCTCTTTTTGAACAGACCAAGTTTTTTCTGTTTGGCCAGGCGTTCCTCCCGGAGTACTTCCCAACCTGCATCGTACCGGCCCAGGTATTTTTCTATATCCTCTTTGGGTGCATGAAGTGGATAGTGCGGCGCGTTGAATGCTATGTAGTGAAAGAAGGGTTTATCTTCCTTCAATGCGTTATCCAGGAACTGTATACTAAAATCCACATTAGCGTCCGTTGTGTAGAAATCCTCATCAAACTCATTCCAGACTTCACCGTTCAGGCGGAAGGTATCATCCCCTTGAAAAAAATCGGTCGCACCGGACAGGTGCCCCCAGTACTGCTCGAAGCCGTAATCCGTAGGTTGGTTATCCAGGTGCCATTTGCCAGTCATGGACGTGTTGTAGCCAGCATCCCCCAACACCTGGGCGATGGTTACCGCATTGCGCATATCACTCTCACCAGCATAACGGCTGTACTGCCCGGTCAGCAGACAAAGCCTGGAAGAATGGCATTTGGCCGTGTTATAAAACTGAGTCAGCCTCAGTCCATTATTCGCCAGGCGGTCAATATTGGGCGTTTGAATCTCACTGCCATAACAGCCGAAATCCGAATATCCAAGATCATCGACCATCATCAGGAGGATGTTGGGGCGATTGTCTTGGGCGAAGCTGCAAATCGTCACACCCAGAAAACAAAGAATGCACGAAACGAATTGTAGGAGCGGGTGTACCCCGCGATTGCTCTGAGGCCTCACGATATGATCGGGGCATAAAGCCCCTCCTACAACGTTTTGATAAGTAATTCTATAGTTATTCATAGGGTAGATAGAAATAGGTTTGGTGATTACTTTCGGTATGGCCAGGGCGGTGCTTCTTCTGTGGGTAACCAGGCACGGAGTCCTAATTTCACAGAAGTATAGGTCGGATCCAAAGCCAGGTTCGTCCATTCATAAGGATCCTTGCTGTGGTCATAAAGTTCCTCTCCTCCATCTGCATAACGTATGTAGCGCCAGCGCTCACTTCGCACCGCATGGTTCTGGTAAACGTAAGTAGTAATGGCCGGAATGCCCCAGTTGGCCTGTGGATCTTTAAGCAAGGGAACTATGCTAACCCCCTCGACATACTTAGGGATAGAGATGTCAGTCAGCTCGCACAAAGTTGGGAAAATACTCATCAAATCGACAGGCCGTGTAGATTGTGTACCCGCTTTCGTCATACCAGGAACTACCCATATATACGGCATGCGTGTAGGTTCTTCCCACAAGGCAAATTTGCGAAAGTGTTTTTTCTCACCCAATGACCAGCCATGGTCGCCCCAGAGTACAATGATGGTGTTGTCACGAATGGGACTCTTATCCAATGCATCCAGCAAACGGCCTATATTCATATCGGTATAAGCACAGGTTGCCAGGTACGATTGTATGGCAGCCTTCCAACGTCCGTTTTCCTGAAATCTCTTATAATCATTTTGAGCACCGGCCATTCTGACTCCTGCAGGCGGAAGGTCATCCAGATCTTCCTCAAGGAACGGAGGCAGTTTGATATCCTCAAGCGGGAAAGCGTTGTAATACTTGCGCGGCACAGCAAACGGTAGATGTGGCTTGTGCAATCCGCAGGCGATAAACATCGGTTCATCGCGCTTGGTGTTCATTTGCTCTATACACCAATCAACGATATGCCAGTCACTGATATCCTCATCTTCGATGTCCATGAGAAGTGGTTCATGATAACCCTGATCTTTCGGCACGTTGCCTGAATTGCTGTAGGGAGAACCATCCATATACTCGGTCCACTCAGACTCAAATCGTTCGTCACTATGGTAGATCTTTCCGGCGCCCACCGTGTGGTAACCTGCTTCCTTGAACCGCATGGATAATCCCTGCCCTTCCGGGATAATCTGAAGCCACTCGTCGGAATTCCTGTAACAGCCGGTGGTCCAGGGCCGTTGGCCACTCATTAGCGCCGCTCGGGAAGGCTCGCAGGCCGGGACCGCACAATAGGCGTGTTCGAAAGTGATTCCCCGAGAGGCCAGACGGTCGATATTTGGGGTCATCGCTTGCTGGTTCCGCCCCAGGTGCGTTACCCAGACATTAAGATCGTCAACGGCGATGAACAGGACATTGGGTCGATCGGCTGCGCTTAAAGGCTGAAGGCTAAAGGCTAAAGGCAGAATAAATACGAGAAAGAGAAGTGCAGTTTTCATTTTTAGATATTCGATTTTCATTTTTCACTGTTAGGGAGTCAATCCGTGTTTGCGGTGAAGCGTTTTCAGCTCCTTGGCTGGAATCTTAATAAACTTCCGGTCGTAGGTCATCAGGCCATTCACCTCTCCTTCGACATCGGTAGTCTGGGTATAAACGGCTCCGGAAATTCCCTGTGCCTTGAGTTTTCCAATACCCTCCATGGAATTCCTGTAGCGACCGCGCATTTCTTCTATCGTTTTGGGCATTCCGCCGTAAGAATACTTCTGTAAATCGAGATCCCAGATGTGCCCTTCCTGTGGCCACCCATGCCCGCCAAATTCTCCTACAACCCGGATGTAGTCTTTGTAGACCTCGTCCTCCATGTAGAAAAACGGTTCCGGATATTTGTGAGCATCAGCAATATGTCCCACCGGAAAGAAATTACCGCCACTGGCGATATTAATGTGCCGCGAAGAGTCGTATTCCAAAATCCACTCCCCCACTTCCATCGTACGGTGTTGAGCCCAACGCTCGTTGAAAGGCACCCACACCACGATCGAAGGATGGTTATAGAGCTTATCCACCATGCTCTGAAACTCAGTCATAAACTGCTCATGATGCTCATCCGGCCATTCTGCATCGTGCGATTCACCGGGTTTAGGGACGGTATCCGCAATGCCGGGCCGATCAGGGAGCGGAGAAAGGCGCATCCATTTGGGTTGGGCCCCACCCGATGGCTGATCCTGCCAAACCAACATGCCAATCTTGTCACAATGATAGTAGTAACGCCGCGGCTCCACCTTGATGTGTTTACGGATCATATTGAAACCGGCCTCCTTGAGCCAGCCGATCTCAAAAATCATGGCATCATCTGCCGGAGGCGTCAGTAAGCCGTCCGGCCACCATCCCTGGTCCAGCGGACCCCAGTGAAAGATTCTTTTCCCATTTAAAGTAAACTGCCATCCACCCTGGTCATCGTAGACTTTGCCAACTTCGCGAATTCCCAGATACGAGCTAACTGAATCCCCACCTTCCAGTTCGACTTTCAGATCGTAGAGGTTCGGCTCATCCGGTGACCAGAGCCTGGGATTTGAAATCTTTAAAATAACTTCGCCATCGCCTGAAGCGGAAGCCACTTCCCTTCCATCCCACACCGCTGACACTTTGGCCTTTGCTGATCCTGTCGCAACAAACTCGACCGTCACCCTCCCGCTCATATCAGTCTGAATCCGAAGATTCTCAATGTGATTCTTCGGCACTTCCTCCAACCACACGGTCTGCCAGATCCCAGACACACGCGTGTACCAGATGCCACGGTTTTCCAGTCGCTGTTTACCACGTAATTGAAACGATCCTTCCGCACTCGTGGCATCGAGCACCTTCAATCGCAGACTGTTTTTCCCTTTCTTGACCTGATCACTAATATCAAAACTGAAGGGCAGGTTTCCACCAACATGCTTCCCAACGGAATTACCATTGACCCACACCTCTGACTCGTAATCGACCGCTTCAAAATTGAGAAGCAGCCGACCATTTGGCTTTGAAGCCAGATCGAAAGATCTTTCATACCACAGTGCCTCGGTTGGCTTGAGCAAATGTCCTACACCCGACAACGGAGACTCGATACAATAGGGAACTAGAATTTCTCCAGCCCACTTACCCGGATTCTTAGCTGCTTTTTTCGTTACAGAGTAATTCCACAATCCATTCAGGTTGGTCCAGTTCTTCCGGACCAATTGCGGTCGGGGATATTGAGTCCAGGCAGTATCAGGAGTGACTTTTTCTCCCCACTCAGTGGTCAGGGAGGCATCGGCTATTTTCCAGTCAGCGGCTGTAGATACCATCGCGGAAATCAAAGTCATGATCAGGGGAAGTGTTAAGTGGAGTAATTTCATGAGAAACAGTTTTTAGGGTATTAAAGCTATCTCTCAATTAAGTCCTATTTTCAAGGAGCTTCCAGCCTATTTCAGAGATATCCCGACGGCTCAAGGAATCCATTTCCAATGAAATCTCAACGCT